>CALGVL010000054.1 GCA_937930165.1 uncultured Acetobacteraceae bacterium | reverse complement strand
GAGCCCGCCGCTACCCCTCCGCCGGGGACCGCGCCCGCTGCCGCTGCATCTGGGGCTGGCGGCGATGCGGGCCTGGGCGGCGCTGACGGCACCCTTGCCGCCCTCCGCGCCCGACTCGACGAATTGGAGCGGCGCCTGGCCGCGCTCGAAGGCGGGGCGGCAGGAGGCGGGGCGGATCGCCGCCGCCCTCGCCGCCGGAGGCCATCCGCCTGAGGCCTTCCGTGCCGCCGTCCTCCGCGCCCTGCAGCGGCAGGATGCGGCGCTGGTCCAGGGCATCCTAGCCTATCGCCGCCATCCCTTCCGGCGGGACTTGCCGGACCCGCCGGCGCTCTGGGCGGAAGGGGGCAGCCGGCTGCTGGATTACGGGACAGGCGGGGCCGGGCCGGCGGTGCTCTTCGTTCCTTCCCTGATCAACCGGGCCCAGGTGCTGGACCTGCTGCCCGACCATTCCATGCTGCGCTTCCTGGCTGGGCAGGGGCTCCGGCCGCTGCTGCTGGACTGGGGCTGGCCGGGGGAGGCGGAGCGCCGCTTCACCCTGACCGACTACATCGCCGGCCGGCTGGAGCGGGCGCTCGGCGCCGCTGTCGCGGCGGCCGGCGGCACGGTGGTGCTGGCCGGCTACTGCATGGGCGGACTGCTGGCCCTGGCCGCGGCGCTGCGCCGGCCGGAGCGCGTCCGGGCGCTGGCCCTGCTGGCGACCCCCTGGGATTTCCGGGCGGAGGGCGATGCGCGGGGGCGGATCCTGGCCGGGCTGCTGCCGGGGCTGGAGCCGCTGCTGCAGGCGACCGGGACGCTGCCGGTGGATGCCATCCAGGCGCTGTTCGCCTGGCTCGACCCCTTCGCCGTCGCGGCGAAATTCCGCGCCTTCGCCCGGCTGGATCCGGACGGCCCGCGCGCCCGGCTCTTCGTGGCGCTGGAGGACTGGCTGAACGATGGCGTCCCCCTGGCCGCCCCGGTGGCGCGGGAGGGCCTCGCCGGCTGGTACGGGGCCAATACCCCGGCCAGTGGCGAATGGCGCGTGGCGGGGGAGGTGGTGCGGCCGGGTGCCTGGTCCGGCCCCACCTTCCTGGCCATCCCTGCGCGGGACCGGATCGTGCCCCCCGCCTCGGCCGCCGCCCTGGGCGCGGCGATGCCGCATGCCCTGGTCCATCACCCGGCGGCGGGCCATATCGGCATGGTGGCCGGCAGTGGGGCCGAGGCGGCGTTGTGGCGCCCGCTGCTGCGATGGATCAAGGATGCCTGATCCCTGCGCATGCTTGTAGCGGAGGCGGCGCCGGGTCCATCCTGCGCCGCAGCAAGACCTGTTGGGAGAAGCCCGGTCATGACCGAGATCGTTATCGCCTCCGCCGCCCGCACCCCCGTGGGCAGCTTCAACGGCGCCTTCGCCACCCTGCCCGCGCATGCGCTTGGCACCGTCGCCATCAAGGCCGCCATGGAGCGCGCCGGGGTGAAGCCGGAAGAGGTGGACGAGGTCATCATGGGCCAGATCCTCACCGCCGGCGCCGGGCAGAACCCGGCCCGCCAGGCGGCGGTCGCGGCCGGCATCCCGGTGGAGCGCACCGCCTTCGGCATCAATCAGCTCTGCGGCTCCGGCCTGCGCGCCGTGGCGCTGGCGGCGCAGCAGATCGCCACGGGCGACGCCGCCATCGTGGTCGCCGGCGGGCAGGAGAGCATGACCCAGGCGCCGCATGCGGCGAATTTGCGCGCCGGGCAGAAGATGGGCGACCTCGCCCTGGTGGACACCATGATCAAGGACGGGCTGTGGGACGCCTTCCACGGCTACCACATGGGCAACACCGCGGAGAACGTCGCCGAGAAGTACCAGATCACCCGCGAGGAGCAGGACAGGTTCGCCGCCTCCAGCCAGCAGAAGGCCGGGGAGGCGATGAAGGCCGGCCGCTTCCGGGACGAGATCGCGCCGGTCACGGTGAAGACCCGCAAGGGCGATGTCGTGGTCGAGAACGACGAGTACCCGAAGCCCGACACTACGGTGGAGGTGCTGGCGAAGCTGCGCCCCGCTTTCGACAAGAACGGCACCGTCACCGCCGGCAATGCCTCCGGCATCAATGACGGCGCCGCTGCGGTGGTGGTGATGTCGGCCGAGGAGGCGCGCAGGCGCGGCATCAAGCCGATGGCGAGGATCGTGAGCTGGGCGACGGCCGGCGTCGATCCCTCGATCATGGGCACGGGGCCGATCCCGGCCTCGCGCAAGGCGCTGCAGAAGGCGGGCTGGGACATCTCGACCCTCGACCTGATCGAGGCGAACGAGGCCTTCGCGGCGCAGGCCTGCGCGGTGAACAAGGATCTCGGCTGGGATCCGGCGAAGGTGAACGTGAATGGCGGCGCCATCGCGCTCGGCCATCCAATCGGTGCCTCCGGCGCCCGCGTGCTGAACACCCTGCTGTTCGAGATGCAGCGCCGCAGCGCGAAGCGCGGCCTGGCCACGCTGTGCATCGGCGGCGGCATGGGCGTCGCGATGTGCGTGGAGCGGGTCTGAGGCCCGCCCGGTCGCGCGAAACCCCGGGGCGGCCTACGGGCCGCCCTCAGGGCCCTCCGCCCCACCCCTTTGCCGGCAGGCCCTACACCCCTTCCGACACCATCACCCGTCGGCGCTTCGCCTTGACCTCGGCCACCGGTATGCCGGCGAACATGTCCTTCTCCGCCTCCATCAGGATCAGGCCGGCGAAGCGGGGATAGAGGACCGGCCCCACCCTTTCCCAGGCCCCGGCGCCGCGCAGCAGCAGCCGGGTGCGGAAGGGCGGCACGTAGAGCGCGGCACTGCGCCGCTCCACGCGGAACATCTGCCGCCGCAGCAAATCCTCGAGCTGGCCGGGGGAATAGGGCTGGCCCTGGCCGAAGGGTGTCCGCTCCGAATGCGCCCAGAGGCCCAGGCGGTTCGGCACCACCACCAGCAGCTTGCCATCATCCTTCAGCACCCGCCAAGCCTCGCGCAGCAGGCGCCGGGCGTTCTCTGCCGTCTCCAGCCCGTGCACCAGCAGGATGCGGTCGAAGCTGAGATCCGGGAAGGGCAGGTAGTCCTCCTCGGCGATGGCGGTGCAGCTTGCGGCGCTGCGCGGCCAGCGCCAGGCGGGGAGGTTGGGAGGCAGCAGGGCGATGCAGCGCGCCGCCTCCTCCCGCCACAGCCGCAGGAAGGGGCTGGCATAGCCGAGGCCGAGGATGGACTGGCGCGGCAGCTCCGGCCAGAGGGCGCGCAGACGTTCCCGCAGGAGCCGGGCCGTGACCAGCCCGGCCGGTGTCACATAGAAATTTCCAAGGCCGTGGACCTCCTGGCGCATCGCCTCGATATAGGCGGCGGCGCCCCCGATTCGATGGGGCTGGAGGAGGATCGCCGCATGCCGCTCACCGTCGAGGCCATTCCGTGTCTTTCTGACAACTATGCCTGGCTGCTGCGGGACGAGGTCTCCGGCGCCGTCGCGATCTGCGACCCCGGCGAGGCCGGGCCGCCCGCCGAGGCGCTGGCGGCCCGGGGCGGGCGGCTGGACCTGATCCTGCTCACCCATCATCACGGGGACCACATTGGCGGCGTGGCGGAGCTGAAATCCCGCTTCGGCGGCAAGGTGGTGGGCGCGCTGGCGGATGCGCACCGGCTGCCGCCGCTCGACATCGCCCTGAAGCCGGGCGGTACCGTGGCGCTGGGGGAGAGCCGGGCGGAGGTGATCGACACGCCGGGCCATACCCGCGGGCATATCGCCTATCATTTCGCCCAGGGGAATGTGCTGCTCTGCGGCGACACGCTGTTCTCGCTGGGCTGTGGCCGGCTGCTGGAGGGGACGGCGGAGGAGATGTTCCACTCCCTGCGCAGGCTCGCTGCGCTGCCGCCGGACACGCGGATCTGCTGCGGCCATGAATACACCGAGAGCAATGCCCGCTTCGCCCTGACCGTGGAGCCGGGGAACGCCGCGCTGCGGGCCATGGCCGAGGCGGCGGCGGCGCTGCGGGCGGCGGGCCGGCCCACCGTGCCGACGACCATGGCGGAGGAGCTGGCCGCCAACCCCTTCCTGCGTGCCCCGGATGTGGCCACCCTTGCCGAGATCCGCGCGGCGAAGGACAACTTCCGCTGAGTCGAGGGGGAACCCGCCCATGAAGCTGCATTATTCCGCCACCAGCCCCTATGTCCGGAAGGTCATGGCCTGCGCCATCGCCCGCGGGCTGGAGGAGCGGATCGAGAAGGTGGCGACGAATCCGCACGCCTCCCCGCCGGAACTGCTGGCCGACAACCCGCTCTCCAAGGTGCCGACCCTGGTGACGGATGAGGGCAAGGCGATCTTCGACAGCCCGGTGATCTGCGAATATCTGGACAGCCTGGGCGACGCGCCGAAGCTGTTCCCCGCCGACCCCCCGATGCGCTGGACGGCGCTGACCCTGCAGGCGGTGGCGGACGGCATCATGGATGCCGCGGTGGGCCGGCGGATGCAGGTCTCGCTGCCGCAGGATGAGGGCCGCCAAGCCTATGATGCCCGGCAGAAGGCCGCCATCGACCGTAGCCTGGCGCTGCTGGAACGCGAGGTGGCGGCGCTGGAGGGGCCGCTCACGATCGCCTCCATCGCGGTCGCCTGTGCGCTCGGCTATCTCGACTTCCGCTTCGGGCATGAGCCCTGGCGGGAGGCGCATCCGAAGCTCGCCGCCTGGTTCGCGAAGGCATCGGAGGCGCCGGCGCTGGCGAAGACCGTGCCGGTGGGATGAGCCTGCCGGACCTGCGGGACCCCAGCCTCGACCCCGCCGCCATCATCGCCGCGCTGGATCTCCGCCCGCATCCCGAGGGCGGGCATTTCCGGGAGATCTGGCGCGACGCCCCGGCTGCGGGCGGGCGCGGGGCCGGGACCGCGATCTACTACCTGCTGTCGGCGGGGCAGGTGAGCCACTGGCACCGGGTGGACGCCGCCGAGGCCTGGCATTGGTATGCCGGCGGGCCGCTGGCGCTCGGGCTCTCCGAGGACGGGCGGCGGGAGGAGGAGCATCTGCTCGGCCCCGACCTCGGCGCCGGGCAGCGGCCCTTTGTCCTGGTGCCGAAGGGCTGGTGGCAGGGCGCGCGGCCGCTTGGGGCCTGGACCCTGGTGGGCTGCACGGTCAGCCCGGCCTTCGATTTCGCCGGCTTCGAGATGGCGCCGCCGGGCTGGCGCCCCGGGAACTGACCGACCTGCTCCTCCGGCTGCCCGGCCGGTTGGGCCCTTAGCCTCAGCCCTGCCGCCCTGCCATGGCGGCCAGCAGCCCGCCTCCGGCTACCAGTGCCGCCGCGGCCAGCGCCTGCCAGGTCAGGGCGCCCTCCCCCGTCGCTGCCAGCAACAGGGTGGAGGCGATGGGCGTCGCATAGGCCAGCGTCCCCAGCAGCCGCGGATCGCCATGCTTCATGCCGCGATCCCAGAGGAAGAAGGCCGCCCCGGTCGGTCCCAGCCCGAGCAGCAGGATCGCCGGCCATTGCCGGGGCTCCGGCAGGGCGGCGGGCTCCAGCGCCAGATGCGCCAGCGCGGCGAAGCCGGCGGAGGCCAGGCAGAAGCCCGCCACCGCCTCGGTCGGCACCTGGGCGAAGAAGCGCCCCGCCAGCACGGAATAGAAGGCCCAGACCAGGGCGGCGGCGAGGGCGCAGGCGAAGCCAGGGATGGCCTCGGCCGGGAAGCTGGCGCCGCCCCCCAGCAGCAACGCCGCCCCCGCCATGCCCATCGCCACCCCGAGGAGGCGCCGCGGCCCGAGCGGCAGGCCGCGCAGCGGCGCCGAGAGCAGCACGATCAGCAGCGGCCAGAGATAGTTCAGCAGGTTCGCCTCGACCGGCGGCGCCAGGGCCAGGGCAGCGAAGTAGAGCGCGTGATAGCCCGCCAGCCCGCCCACCCCATGCGCCCAGGCGAGCGGCCTCTGGCGCAGTGCGGAGAGCCGCCCCCGGGCCGCGGCGACGCCAATGCCGAGCAGCCCGCCAATGCCCAGGCCGAGCGCCGTCAGCAGCAGCGGCGGCAAGGGTTGGGCGAGCCGCGTCAGCAATGCAAGGAAAGCCCAAAGCGCCAGGGCGGCGCAGCCGGCGAGGGTGGC
>CALGVL010000053.1 GCA_937930165.1 uncultured Acetobacteraceae bacterium | reverse complement strand
CCCGCCATGCCCGCCCGAGCCGCGGAAGGTGGCGACCCAGCGCCCGGAGCCGGCCATCAGCGGCCCCTTGCGCAGCGCGAAATGTCCGAGCGGCAGGCCCGGCATGTTGTGCATCCCATAGACGGCATCGCAGGGGAAGCGCTCGAAGAGCCCGTCCTCCAGCATGGCCTGGGCGCCGCCACGGCCTTCCTCCGCAGGCTGGAAGATGAAATGGACCGTGCCGGCGAAGTCCGGATCCTCGGCCAGGACCCGTGCGGCGCCGAGCAGCATGGCCGTGTGGCCGTCATGCCCGCACGCATGCATGCGGCCCGGTATCGTGGACGCATAGGGCAGGCCCGTCTGCTCGGTCATGGCGAGCGCATCCATATCGGCCCGGAGGCCGATCGCGCCCTGGCCGGGGCGCCGCCCCTTCAGCGTGCCCACCACCCCGAAGCGGCCGACGCCCTCCACCGTCTCCAGCCCCCAGGCGCGCAGGCGCTCGGCGACGAGGGCGGCGGTGCGCCTCTCCTCCATGCCGAGTTCGGGATGGGCGTGGATGTCGCGGCGTATCGCAATCAGCTCAGGCAGGTGGCGGGCAATCCGCGCCGGTGTGTCATTGGCTTCCATGTCGTCGTTCCTTGCCGAACCAGGCCCATCGGCCGAAGGTCCGACTCCAGCCGGGAATGCACCATGCGATCCCAATGGACCATGGACCGCGCCAGGCGCAAAGACACTCGCCGGCGCAGCGGCTCGACAATGGCCGGGCCCGGATCGGCCTGATCGCGGCAAGGTCGCTTCCGGGCGCCACAGCTCCGGCTATTCCGGGCTGACGCCGGCAGCCTTCACGACCTCGGCGTGGCGGGCGATCTCGGCGGCGATAAGGTCGCGGAACGCGGCCTGGGTCATCGGCAGGCCGACTGCGCCGAGCGAGGCATGTGCTTCGATCACCTTCGGGTCGGCAAGGAAGCGGTTCACCGCGGCGTTCAGCCGCTCCACCACCGCTGGGGGCATGCCGGCCGGACCGAAGAAGCCGTTCCAGAGGCCGGCCTCGAAACCCGGCCAGGTTTCGGCCAGGGTCGGCAGTTCCGGCAGCTGCCGGTCGCTCCGCAGCCCACCCGTGGCCAGGCCACGGATCTGCCCGGCGTGGATCAGCGGCGCCAGTGTAAAGCTGCCGTCGAACATAAGCTGGATCTGTCCGGCCATCAGGGCGGTGCGCGCTTCGGCGTAATTGCGGAAGGGGACGTGCTGCAGCTCGATCCCAGCCAGCCGGCGCAGCCTCTCCATGGACAGGTGCAGGGCCGAGCCGGGCCCGGAGGAGGCATAGTTCAGCTCGCCGGGACGTGCCCTGGCATAGGCGATGAGTTCCGCCAACGAATGCACCGGCAAGGAATTGGTCACGGCCAGCGCGAAGGGCACGCGGTTGATCATCGCGACCGGAGTGAAGTCCTCCATGAGCCGGAAGGGCCGGCGCAGCTGCAGGGTCTCGTTGATCGTCTGGTTGGTGGTGCCGACCACCAGGGTGTGCCCATCCGGATCGGTGATGGTGAGCGTGAACTCCTCCACCCAGCGCAGCGGCCCGGTGCGCAGCATGCCCTTGGTGCCCAACACCGTGAGGTCGCTGCCAGAGAACGGGATCTCCCGAGAGGCGCGCAGCGCCACCTGCACCTCGCTCCTCGTGCGCAGCAGCAGCGAGATGGTGTCGGCCGCCGCCCCGCGCCGGGTCCTCCCGCCAGGGCACGCGTTCGGAAAGCGGCGCGGTGCGCTCGATGGAAAGCGCGTGTGGCGCGCCAATGGCGCCGCCGCGGATTACCTCTCCCACATGGTCGAGGAATTTCTCGAAGCGCAGGTGCAGGCCGAGGCTGAGCATGACGCCGGCGCGCTCGCAGGCCCGGATCATCGCCAAGGCGTCGGCCTCGGTCATGGCCAGCGG
>CALGVL010000052.1 GCA_937930165.1 uncultured Acetobacteraceae bacterium | reverse complement strand
TGTGCCGCCAGACGGGCGGGCGGGACGGCGGTCCCCACTGGATGGCCGGCGGGCCTGTCTGTGCGGATCGTGGTTCCTCGCGGTGGGAGGGTGATCGGGTCCCGGCACCTTCCGGGGCGAAGCCCGGTGGCGGAGCACGTCCACCGGACCCTGCCAATGTCCCATGAGCCGGTCAGGCTGCGGCGGCGACCTCGCCGAGCAGCATGGCGGCACGGGCCGCGAGGCGCTGCCGGGTTGCCATCGGGACCTGGCGCTGCGCCTTGGCGCGCGGCAGCTCCATCTCCGTGATCGGCGGGAGGTCGCCGTAGAGCGCCTCGTGCTCCTCCCAGTTGTCGAAGGCCAGACGCTCGACATTATCCACGAAGGTCTCGGCCGGGACGCCTTCCGCCAGGATCAGCGAGTGGTCGGCCAGTTCCACATGGTAGTAGGTGAAGGTGGTCGGCACGTCGCTCTCGCGGCGGATGGTGGTGCCGTTCACCAGGGCGCCAGCCTGCACCAGCACGCTATCCACCAGCAGGGCGTGGTCCGGGGAGACGAGCAGGTCGCGCACCGGCAGGTTCTCGCCCAGCGCGCTGGCGGTGATACGGATAGGCAGCACGCGCAGCGGGTCGGCGAAGATGGTGGAGACAGTCTGGCGGCCGATCCAGCGAATCGGCATCACCTTGCCCTCCGCGGTGAGGACGAGGTCGCCGATCTTCAGCGTCTCGACCGCAACTTCGCCATCCGGGGTGCGGATCAGGGTGCCGGGGTAGAAGCAAATGACGACGTCGTTCTCCATCGTGGGAGAGAAGTCGTAGCTCCAATTATTCTGCGCCACGTCCTTGACGGCGAGATGAGCCGTGATGCCGTCATTGCTCCAGCCGGACAGCATCACCTTGCCCAAGATTTTGCCGTCGGCCCCCGCGGGACCGAGGTTGGAAAGCGTGACGTCGCTCTTGCCGGTCTGCTTGAAGGTGACCGTAGTTGTGGAGCCTGCGTGCAGGCCCCTCACCTCAAAGGTCGCTTCGCCGGTCGTGGCATCGAAACCAGTGATATAGACGCCCGTCACGGGGTCAGGCTGGGTGAGGACCGTCAGATTCGCGCTGACTGTTTCGGTCTGTTTCTGCCCAGTCCCCGGTTCGGCCCGGACCTCGACGGTGTACGTCCCGTCGGCCAAGCCCGTCAGTTGAGCGGGAGTGAAAGTGACCGACCAAGCCGTAGTACCCCCGCTCGTGAATGTGTAGCTTTGCGTGACACCAGGCGCGATAGTAACGGTGACTACTGTTTTATTACCAAGAGTCGTCGTACCACTGATGGTCAGGGGCTGCGTTATCTCGCTGGCGTTCAGATAGCCATCACCAGATATGGGAGTATTGATTGTGGTGGCCATTCTATCCTCTCCGCCTCTCTCGCGCCGCCCCTTGCCGATCACCGCACGACGGGTTGGCCTGATCCCTGAACCTGACACCCAAGCGCTGGACATCCACCAATGCAGGTGGCCCGGTAAGGGGCCGCCTAATGCCGCCGAAACAGAGCCCTGGTTGCTGCAGCGCTGATGATCCGCTTCCCGAGATTCATTCCTGGCATGCACCAAATGTCTATAAACTGGCAGTGGAAGAACATAATCTGACACAATCCATAGGTTCATTCTCCTGCATATGGCTTGGCGGTCGCCCCCGCATATGGCTTGGCGGTCGCCCCCGCTTGCCTCCCCTCGCCCCCGCCGCTATACGCCCCGCCCTCATCTCCGCGCGCCGGTGCTTGTATGGGCATGCCCGGCCGCGGCCCCGCGCCTGCCCGCAGGCGCTTTCCGGCCAGGAGGTCCGAAATGCCCAAGATGAAGACGAAATCCTCGGTGAAGAAGCGCTTCAAGCTCACCGCAACCGGCAAGGTGCTCGCCGGTCCCGGCAAGAAGCGGCACAATCTCTCCGCCCGCCCGCAGAAGGCGAAGCGGCAGAACCGCGGCAGCCAGGTGCTCCGCCACCAGGACGGGCTGACCGTGAAGCAGTGGGCGCCCTACGGGCTCGAGCGGTAAGGGAGGGGCTGAGAGATGGCACGCGTGAAGCGGGGCGTCACCGCCCATGCCCGGCACAAGAAGGTCCTCAAGCTCGCCAAGGGCTATGTCGGCCGGTCTTCCACCAATTACCGCCCGGCTCTGGAGCGGGTCGAGAAGGCGCTGCAATACGCCTATCGCGACCGCCGCAACAAGAAGCGGGACTTCCGGGGCCTCTGGATCCAGCGGATCAACGCCGCGGTGCGGGAACACGGGCTGACCTATTCCCAGTTCATCGCCGGCATCAAGGCCGCCGGGGTGGAGATGGACCGCAAGGTCATGGCCGCCCTCGCCTTCGATGAGCCGCAGGCCTTCGCCGCGCTGGTCGAGAAGGCCCGCGCTGCCCGCCCGGCTCCGAAGCCGGCCGCCTGACACTTCCCCTTTCGTCAGCAGGCAGTTAGCAGAGGGCCGCTCCCGGCGGGGGCGGCCCTTTTGCCTATCCGGATCGGATGAGATGAGCGAGACGAGCATGGCCGACGACCTGGCCGGGCTGCGCGACGAAACCGCGGCGCAGCTGAAGGGTGCCACCGACCTCCGCGCCTGGGACGCGGTGCGGGTCGGCGTGCTGGGCAAGAGCGGCCGCCTGACCGCGCTGCTGAAGGGACTCGGCCAGGTGCCGGCGGAGCAGCGGAAGGAACGCGGCGCCGCCCTCAACCGGCTGAAGGCCGAATTGGAACAGGCCATCGAAGCCCGCCGCGTGGAGCTGGAGGAAGCGGCGCTGGAAGCCCGCCTCAAGGCGGAGCGGCTGGACGTGACCCTGCCCCCTCGCCCGCACCCGCCGGCCGGGGCCGATCAGGGCGCCATCCACCCGATCAGCCGCACCATGGAGGAGCTGACCACCCTCTTCGGCGCCATGGGCTTCGCCGTGGCGGAAGGGCCGGATGTGGAAAGCGACTGGCATAATTTCGGCGCCCTCAACATCCCGGAACACCACCCGGCGCGGCAGGACCACGACACCTTCTACCTGCCAGCCGGCGAGGACGGCCGTCGCCCGGTGCTGCGCACCCATACCAGCCCGGTGCAGATCCGCACCATGCTGACCCAGCCGCCGCCGATCCGGGTCATCGTCCCCGGCCGCACCTATCGCGCCGACCATGACGCGACGCACTCGCCCATGTTCCATCAGGTGGAGGGGCTGGTGATCGACCGCGGGATCACCCTCGGCCATCTGAAGGGCTGCCTGATCGACTTCCTGCGGGCCTTCTTCGGCATCTCCGACCTGCCGGTGCGCTTCCGCGCCAGCTATTTCCCCTTCACGGAACCCAGCATGGAAGTGGATATCGGCTGGAACCGGAAGACCGGCGAACTCGGCAAGGGCGGCGACTGGCTGGAGATCCTGGGCAGCGGAATGGTCCACCCCAAGGTGCTGGCCAATTGCGGCATCGACCCGCGGGAGTGGCAGGGCTTCGCCTTCGGCATGGGCATCGAGCGCATCACCATGCTGAAGCATGGCATGAACGACCTGCGCCCCTTCTATGAGAGCGATGTGCGCTGGCTGCGGCATTACGGCGCCGACCCGCTCTCGCCCCCCTCGCTGGCGGAGGGCGTGTGAGATGAAGTTCACCCTGTCCTGGCTGCGCGAGCATCTGGATACGGATGCGACGCTCGATCAGATCACCGCGACGCTGAACACCATCGGCCTGGAGGTCGAGGGTGTGGAGGACCGCGGTGCGGCGCTGGCCGGCTTCCGCATCGCGCATGTGGTGGAGGCGGTGCAGCATCCGAATGCGGACCGGCTGCGGGCGCTGAAGGTGGATGCGGGGGATGGGCGCATCCTCTCCGTGGTCTGCGGCGCGCCGAATGCCCGCACCGGCATGAAGGGCGTGCTGGCCCTGCCCGGCGCCTTCATCCCCGGCACCGGCATCACCCTGAAGGTGGGCGAGATCCGCGGCGTGAAGAGCGAGGGCATGATGCTCTCCGCCCGCGAGATGGGGCTGGGCGAGGACCATACCGGCATCGTGGACCTACCCGCGGATGCGCCGCTTGGCGAAAGCTATGTGAAATGGGCCGGACTGGACGATCCGGTCATCGAGATCAGCGTCACGCCGAATCGCGGCGATGCGCTCTCGGTGCGCGGGGTGGCGCGGGATCTGGCGGCAGCGGGGCTCGGAACCCTGAAGCCCTGGGCGCCGCAGCCGGTGCCGGCCAGCTATGCCTCGCCGCTGCGCTGGGAGATTGCCGATCCGCGCGCCTGCACCTGGGTACTGGGCCGGGCGCTGCGCGGCCTGCGCAATGGGCCGAGTCCGAAGTGGCTGCAGGACCGGCTGGTGGCGATCGGGCTGCGGCCGATCAATGCGCTGGTCGATGTGACCAATTTCTTCACCTACGACCTCGGCCGCCCGCTGCACGTCTTCGACGTGAAGAAGGTGCAGGGCAATGTCCTGACCATGCGCATGGCGCGGGAGGGCGAGCGTCTGGTCGCGCTGAACGGCAAGGAATATGCGCTGACGCCGGAGGATGGCATCATCGCCGACGCCGCCGGGCCGGAGGCCCTGGGTGGCGTCATCGGCGGCGAGCATAGCGGCTGCGACGAGGGCACGACCGAAGCCTTCATCGAATGCGCGCTGTTTGACCCGGTGCGCATCGCCCTCTCCGGCCGCCGGCACGACATCCGCACCGATGCACGGGCGCGCTTCGAGCGTGGAATCGACCCCGCCCTGATGCCTCAGGCCATTGAGGCCGCGGCGCGCATGATGCTGGATCTCTGCGGCGGTGAGGCGAGCGAGGTGGTCTCCGCCGGTGCAGAGCCGGACTGGCACCGCAGCGCCAGCCTGCGATTCGAGCGGCTGGCCAGCTATGGCGGCGCCGATGTACCGCCGGACGAGGCGGTGGGCATCCTGGAACGCCTCGGCTTCATCGTGCAGGCGCGGGACGCGGTGCGGGTGACAGTGACGGTGCCGTCCTGGCGGAACGACATCGCCGCGCCCGGCGCCCTCGCCCAGGCCCCTGCCCTGCCCCCGGACCGCGCCCGCGCCGCCGCCGAAGGTTGCGCCGAGATCGAGCCGGAATGCGATCTGGTCGAGGAGGTGTTGCGCATCCGTGGCCTCGACCAGGTGCCGCCCGTGTCGCTGCCCGTGGCCTCCGCCATCCCCGCCCCGGCGCTGACGCCGAAGCAGGCGCGGGCGGCGCTGGCACGGCGGGTGCTTGCAGCGCGCGGCATGCTGGACTGCGTCAGCTTCGGCTTCCTCGACGCGAAGGTAGCAGCCCTGTTCGGCGCCACGCCGGAGGCCCTGCATCTGACGAACCCGATCGCCGCCGATCTCGACCAGATGCGCCCGACCCCGGTAGCCAGCCTGCTGCTGGCGGCAGCCCGCAATGCGGCGCGGGGCTATCCGGACTTGGCCCTGTCGGAGCTGGGCGGGGCTTATCGCGACCCCTCGCCGGAGGGGCAGTTGCAGGTCATCGCCGGCATCCGCACCGGCCACACGCCACGCCATTGGGCGGAGCCTGCCCGGCCCATGGATGCCATGGACGCGAAGGGCGATGCCTTGGCGGTGCTGGCGGCACTCGGGGTGCCGATGGCGGCCCTCACCGTCAGCGCCGATGCGCCGGGCTTCTACCATCCCGGCCGCAGCGGCGTGGTGCGGCAGGGGCCGAAGACGGTTCTGGCCACCTTTGGCGAGATCCACCCGAAGGTCCTCGCAGCGCTGGACCTGACCGGCCCCGCCGTGGGCTTCGAGGTCTTCCTGGACGCGATCCCGGAGCCGAAGCGGCGGAAGAAGAGCTCGCCGGACCTGCCGCCCTTCCAGCCGGTGCGGCGCGATTTCGCCTTCCTGGTAGACGCCTCCGTGCCCGCCGAGGCGGTGCTCCGCGCCGCGCGTGGGGCCGAGCGGACGCTGATTACGGATGTCTCGCTCTTCGATCGCTATGCCGGGGAGCGGCTGCCGGAAGGCAAGGTGAGCCTCGCCATCCAGGTCACCCTGCAGCCGCGGGAGGCAACCCTGACCGACGCGCAGATCGAAGCCGCGGCGGACCGGATCGTGGCGGCCGTGGCGAAGGCCACGGGAGCGGTGCTCCGGGCCTGAGGCGATCCCGCCTTGCGTGCTGGGCGGGCCGATCCATGGCAGCGGGCTGTTCGGGGCTATTATGCCCCGAACCCTTCTGCCGATCGGGCCGCCTCAGCGCCCTGGCGTGGCTTTCGCTCCCTCCACCGCGGCGAGAGTCGCCGCGATCAGCGCCAGGAAAGTCAGCACCGCATTCACGGCGTGGGAATATTCCCACTGGGTCCGCAGGCTTTCCCAGTCCGCCGGGATGGAGGTCCAGTTCGCCGTTGCCTGGTTGGCCGGATAAGTCCAGGTGAAGAAGATGGCGAGGGTCGCCAGCATCAGCAGCCCCGCCGCCAGGGCCAGCCCGCAGGGGACGGGCCGGTGGCGCAGCAGCCAAGCATGCAGGAGGTTGGCCAGGATTGCGCCAATCAGCACCGCGCCGAACATCGCCCAGCCATTGTAGATGCCCTGGACGGTGAAATAGGCATCCCTCGACAGGCCGATCTTGTTCGGCAACTCGAACAGATGCGCCCCGCTGGGCACCAGTTCCAGGGCCGTCAGCAGCACCGCAAGAACCCGTACCACCGGCAAGATCATGGTCCGCACCCTCCGATCCCGAACCGGCCGCCAGCCCGCACTTTGATTTGCCGGCTGCCTGGCTTATCTCAACGGAAACAGGCCGGGCGCCATGCCCGCCCATTTGGCCCCGTGCCGCCGGAATCCCATGACCGAAACGCCCCTCTCCCGCATCCGCAACTTCGCGATCATCGCCCATATCGACCACGGCAAGTCCACGCTGGCCGACCGGCTGATCCAGGCTACGGGCGCCCTCTCCGCCCGCGAGATGAAGGACCAAGTCCTGGACAACATGGAGCTGGAGCGGGAACGGGGCATCACCATCAAGGCCCAGACCGTCCGGCTGACCTATCCGGCGAAGGACGGCCAGACCTATGAGCTGAACCTCATGGACACGCCCGGCCATGTGGACTTCGCCTATGAGGTGAGCCGTAGCCTGGCCGCCTGCGAGGGCAGCCTGCTGGTCGTCGATGCCTCCCAGGGCGTCGAGGCGCAGACCCTGGCCAATGTCTATCAGGCGATCGATGCCGGGCATGAGATCGTGCCGGTGCTGAACAAGATCGATCTGCCGGCCGCCGAGCCCGACCGGGTCAAGCAGCAGATCGAGGATGTGGTCGGCCTGCCCGCCGACGACGCGGTGATGATCAGCGCCAAGACCGGCCTGAACATCGAAGGCGTGCTGGAGGCGATCGTCACCCGCCTGCCGCCCCCCAAGGGCGACCCCGCCGCCCCCCTGAAGGCGCTGCTGGTCGATAGCTGGTACGACCCCTATCTGGGCGTGGTCGTGCTGGTGCGGGTAAAGGACGGGCACCTGAAGAAGGGCCAGCGCATCCGCATGATGTCGAACGGCGCGGTCCATACGGTGGAGCAGGTCGGCGTCTTCACGCCCAAGATGGTGCCGGTGGACAGCCTCGGGCCAGGCGAGATGGGTTATGTCACCGCTGCCATCAAGACGGTGGCGGATACCAATGTGGGCGACACCATCACCGACGACCGCAACCCGGCTGCCGAGCCGCTGCCGGGCTTCAAGCCCTCCATCCCCGTGGTCTGGTGCGGCCTCTACCCCGTGGATGCGGACGATTTCGAGAAGCTGCGCGAGAGCCTGGCCAAGCTGCGCCTGAACGACGCCAGCTTCCACTATGAGCCGGAGACCTCCGCCGCGCTCGGCTTCGGCTTCCGCTGCGGCTTCCTTGGCCTGCTGCACCTGGAGATCGTGCAGGAGCGGCTGTCCCGCGAATTCGACCTGGACCTGATCGCGACCGCGCCCAGCGTCGTCTACCGGATTCGCAAGACCAACGGCGAGTGGATCGAGCTGCACAACCCGGCCGACATGCCGGACGGCAGCGTAGTGGACGTGATCGAGGAGCCCTGGATCAAGGCCACCATCATGGTGCCGGACGATTATCTCGGCGCGGTGCTGACCCTGTGCAACGAGCGGCGCGGCCAGCAGGTGGAACTCACCTATGTCGGCAGCCGCGCCATGGCGGTGTACCGGCTGCCGCTGAACGAGGTGGTGTTCGACTTCTACGACCGGCTGAAATCCGTCTCCCGTGGCTATGCCAGCTTCGACTACCAGATGGATGGCTATGACGAGAGCGATCTGGTGAAGATCTCCATCCTGGTGAACGGAGAGCCCGTGGACGCGCTGGCCTTCATGGCGCATCGCAGCCAGGCGGAGAAGCGCGGCCGCGCCATCTGCGAGCGGCTGAAGGAACTGATCCCCCGCCAGCTCTTCAAGATCCCGATTCAGGCGGCGATCGGCGGCCGGGTCATCGCGCGCGAGACCATCTCCGCCCTCTCCAAGGATGTAACCGCCAAATGCTATGGCGGCGACATCACCCGCAAGCGGAAGCTGCTGGAGAAGCAGAAGGAAGGCAAGAAGCGCATGCGGCAATTCGGCAAGGTCGAGATCCCGCAGAGCGCCTTCATCGCCGCCCTGAAGATGGATGCCTGACTCCCGGGCGACTTGATTCAGTCGGCAGAGTACATCATTCCTAAATCGTCACGGACATCCTCCGGAGAAGTCAGCAATGAGTCTTTATCGCCGCCGCCTCCTCGGGCTCGCCGCGGGTGCGCTCGCCGGCTTCGGCCTCGCATCCGGGCCGGCCAAGGCGCAGCAATTCCCCAGCCGGACCATCACCATCATCGTCCCCTTCGCGGCCGGTGGTCCGACCGACACGGTGACCCGCCTGGTGGCCGAGGCGATGTCCCGCGATCTTGGTCAGTCCGTGGTGGTGGAGAATGTCGGCGGCGCCGGCGGCACCCTGGGCGCGGCGCGCGTCGCCCAGGCGCGGCCGGACGGCTACACCCTGCTGCTGCACCATATCGGCATGGCCACCACGCCGACCCTGTATCGCCGCCTGCCCTATGACCCGGTGAACGGCTTCGAGACCATCGGCCTCGTCACCGAAGTGCCGATGACCCTGGTGGCCAAGAAGGATTTCCCGGCAAACACGCTGGCCGAGGCCGTCGCGGTCATCAAGCGGGAGAAGGACAAGCTCAACTACGCCAATGCCGGCATCGGCGCCGCCAGCCATCTCTGCGGCCTGCTGCTGATGAAGTCGGTGGACACGGCGATGACCACTGTGCCCTTCCGCGGCACCGGCCCGGCCATGCAGGAGGTGCTCTCCGGCCGCATCGACCTGATGTGCGACCAGACCACCAGCACCACCGAGCAGATCAATGCCGGCGCCATCAAGGTCTTCGCCGTGACGACGCGCGAGCGGATCGCGGCCCTGCCGAACGTCCCGACCGCCGCCGAGGCCGGGCTGCCGGGCTTCGAGGTGACGGTCTGGCACGGCCTCTATGCGCCGAAGGGCACCCCGGCGGAGATCACCCAGCGTCTCTCCCGCGCCCTCCAGGCCGCGCTGCGTGACGAGCGGGTGATCCGGCGCTTCGCCGAACTCGGCACCACCCCGGTGGCGCAGGACCAGGCGACGCCGGAGGCACATCGGCGGTTCTGGCAGGCCGACATCGCCAAGTGGCGGCCGATCATCCAGGCGGCGGGGGTCTACGCGGACTGATCCGCGCGGCCCTGCCGCATGCCGGCCGGCATCAGTCCAGGGTGATGCCGGCCTCCCGCACCACCCGGCCCCAGCGCTCGCGCTCAGCGGCAATGAAGGCACGGGTCTCGGCGGCGTTGCGGAAGCGCGCCGCCACACCCTGCCCAGCGAAAGCCTGGGGCAGGTCGGTTTCCCGTAGCGCCCAGGCCACCGCTTCCTCCAGCCGGCGCAGCACCGCGGGCGGCGTGCCGGCGGGGGCGACCAGGGCGTGCCAGCTTCCGGCCACGAAGCCCGGCAGCCCGGCCTCCGCCGTGGTCGGCACCTGGGGCAGGATCTCCTGCCGCTCTGCAGCCGCCACAGCCAGTACCCGCGCCTTGCCGCCCTCCACCACCGCGCGCATCAGGCTGTAGCCGTCGATCAGCATCTGCACCCGGCCGCCGGCGAGGTCCTGCACCGCCGGGGCGCTGCCGCGATAGGGCACATGCACGATGTCCAGCCCGGTCTGCCGCTTGAACAGCTCCAGCGCCAGGTGGGACGGCCCGCCCGCTCCGGCCGAGCCGGCATTCAGCCGCCCCGGATTGGCCTTCGCATAGGCGATCAGCTCGCCCAGCGTCCGTGCCGGCACCGCATCCGCCACGGCGATGACCAGGGAGGATTCCATGGTCTGGGCCACGGGCACGAAGTCGCGCAGCGTGTCGAAGCTCAGTTCCCGGTAGAGTGCGTTGGTGACGGCCAGATTGCCGACATTGCCGTAGAACAGCGTGTAGCCGTCGGCCGGCGCCTTCACCGCCGCGTCCATGGCAATGTTGCCATTGGCCCCGGCGCGGTTCTCCACCAGGAAAGGCTGGCCGAGCCGCTCCGACAGCTTCGGCATCAGCAGCCGCGCCACGATGTCCACGCCGCCGCCGGGCGGGAAGCCGATCAGGACCCGGACCGGGCGCGTCGGCCATGCTTCCTGCGCCAGACCAGGCCGGGCCACGAGGATGGCGGCTGCGCCGGCCAGAAGGCCGCGTCGCGTGCTGTGCATGATTACGTTTCCCCCACTTTCGTTATCCCGGAAGCCTGCGACAGGGGCGGCCTGCCGGACAATCCCCCTCCCTGGACAGCCGGCATGGCCGGCGCGAAGCTTGCCGCCTGGCCGGCTCAGCGCGGGAGGAGCGCATATGGACAACACCACCAGGCCCGACTGCCCCTATGACCGCACCAGGGAGTCCCTGGGCAATGTCGTGGAGCTGCAGCACGTCAACCTGCGGGTTCCGGACCAGCTCAAGGCGACGTCCTTCTACATCAGCGGGCTCGGCCTGACGCGCGATCCCTATCTGATGACCGGCATCGACAACATGTGGGCGAATACCGGCATCAGCCAGTTCCACCTGCCCACCGGCAAGGCGCAGCGCCTGCGCGGCCATGTCGGGCTGGTGCTGCCGAGCCGCAGGCAATTGCTGGAACGCCTGGCGCGGGTGCGCGGCCAGCTCGAAGGCACGCAATTCGCCTTCACCGAAGCGGCGGACCATGTCGAGGCCATCTGCCCCTGGGGCAACCGCTACCGCTGCTACGAACCGGATGCGCGGCGCTTCGGCCGCATCACCCTCGGCATCCCCTATGTCGAATTCGAGGTGCCGGCCGGCACGCTGCCCGGCATCGTGCGCTTCTACCGCGAGATCCTCGGCGCCCCGGCCAGCCTGGAGGACGGCACGGCGCGGGTGCTGGTGGCGAACGGCCAATACCTGATCTTCCGTGAGACGGAGCGGGAGCTGCCGCCCTTCGACGGCCACCATATCCAGATCACCCTGGCCGATTTCGGTGGACCGCATGCGAAGCTGCGGGAGCGCGGGCTGATCACCGAGGAGAGCAATCCCTGGCAGTACCGCTTCACCGACATCGTGGATCCCGGAACGGGCAAGCTGCTGTTCACGGTGGAGCATGAGGTGCGCAGCATGACGCACCCGCTCTATGCGCGCCCCCTGGTCAACCGCAACGCCGCCATCAACAACCGCAATTACGCGCCAGGCCATGAGGCCTGGCCGCCGGCCATGGCGCCGGACTGAGCCGGCGGCAGCGCAACCATCCGCCCTTGCCGCGGTTGATCCCCTGATCGGGATAAGGGGAGACTCCGCATGTCCACCACCACCACGGGCAGCGATGGCCAGGGCGGCATCGCCATCAACGAGACGGAGCGGCTGATCGCCTCCGACAAGGTCGAGGGAACCGCGGTCTTCAATCGCCAGGGCGACCGCCTCGGCTCTGTCCATACGCTGATGATCGACAAGATCACCGGGCAGGTGCAGTACGCGGTGATGAGCTTCGGCGGCTTCCTCGGCATTGGCGAGCACTACCACCCGCTACCCTGGAAGGCGCTGACCTATGACACGCGCCTGCTCGGCTATGTCGTCGATCTCAGCCGCGAGCAATTGGAGAGGGCGCCGAGCTATCCGGCGGACCAGCCGCCCTGGGGCGATCCGGCTTACGGGCGCACGGTCTACGAGTATTACGGCACGCCCTATTATCTCTGACCGGAGGCCAGTACCCCAGTCGCGCCCCGCCCGGCCATCCTGCCGGACGCACCGCCATGGTAAGCTATGGCATGGATCCGATCGCGCGCCTGCTCCTCCGCCTTGCCATGCTGCTCCGCAACCCGCCAGGACGGCGGCGCGCGATCATCATGCTGGTCGCGCTGGTGGCGGCGCTGGTGATCGGCCTCGCCGACCGGGCCTTCAATCTCTGGCCGCAGGAGAAGCGATCGGCGCACGGGCCTCTCTTCCGCTGGCGCGGACCCTAGCGGTCCCCGCGTCTCAGCTGCGCATCAGCGCCCGCACATGCGCGGCGACGGAATGCGCCAGCGCCTCCAGGTCGTAGCCGCCCTCCAGCAGGCTGACCAGGCGGCCGCGGCAATGCCGTTCGGCGATGCCGCAGAGTTCCGCGGTCAGCCAGGCGAAGTCCGGCTCCCGCACCCGCAATTGCGCCAGCGGGTCGCGCGCATGCGCGTCGAAGCCGGCGGAAACCACCACCAGCCCCGGCGCGAAGGCGTCGATGGCGGGCAGCAGCCGGTCCCGCCAGGCTGCGCGGAAGGTCTCGCCATCCGCGCCGGGCGGCAGCGGCGCATTGAAGACATTGCCCACCCCCTGCTCCCGCGCATCGCCGGTGCCGGGATAGAGCGGCCATTGGTGGGAGGAGGCGTAGAGGATGGTTGCATCCGCCTCCACGCAGGCCTGGGTGCCGTTGCCGTGATGCACGTCGAAATCGACGATCGCCACCCGCTCGACACCATGCGCCGCCTGGGCATGGCGGGCGGCGACCACGGCATTGGAGAAGAAGCAGAAGCCCATGGGTCGCGACGGTTCGGCATGGTGGCCGGGCGGGCGGATGGCGCAGAAGGCGCGGCGCATCTCACCCTTGCACACGGCATCCACCGCCGCCACGCCGGCACCGGCGGCACGTAGCGCGGCCTCCGCGCTGCCGTGGCTCATGATGGTGTCGCCATCCAGGGGCACGCTCTCCCCCAGCCCGGGGCGGATCTCCAGGATCGCCTCCACGTAATTGCGCGGATGCACGCGGCAAAGCTGCTCCACCGTGGCCTCCGGCGCCTGGTCGCGGATCAGCTCGGCGAATTCCTCCTGGTCCAGGGCCTGCATCACCGCGCGCAGCCGGTCCGGGCATTCGGGGTGGAAATCGCCGGGATCATGCCTCAGGCAGTCCCGGTGGCTGAGCAGCAGCACGCTCATGGCGCCGCACGCTTGCGCAGCACGAAGCGGTAGACCCCGTCGCTCTCGCCGAAGGAGAGCAGCTCATGCCCCGTCTCCTGACAGAAGGCGGAGAAGTCCTTCACGCTGGCGGGATCGGTCGCCAGCACGGTCAGGCGGGCGCCCGGCGACAGGCCGCGCAGCGCCTTGTTCGCCTTCAGCACGGGAAGCGGGCAGGTCAGGCCCTGCACATCGAGCGTGGTGTCCGACATGCCAGGGAGTCCAGCACCCGCGCGAGGCCGCCGCAAGGCTTGCGATGCAAGGCCCGACTGGCCCAACCTCCGCGGGATCATGATCCGCATCGGCATCGACCTCGGCGGCACCAAGACAGAAATCGCAGCGCTCGGCCCGGATGGGGGGCTGCGCCTCCGCCGCCGTGCCCCCACGCCGCCCGATTACGCCGGCGTCATCGCCCTGATCGGGGAGATGGTGGAAGCGGCTGAGCGGGAATTGGGTGCGCGCGGCACGGTGGGGGTCGGCATCCCCGGCAGCCTCTCGCCCACGACTGGCCTGGTGCGCGGGGCGAATTCCACCTGGCTGAACGGCGGCAGTCTGGACCGGGACCTGGAGGCGCGGCTCGGCCGCCCCGTCCGCATCAGCAACGATGCCAATTGCCTGGCGATGAGCGAAGCGGCGGATGGCGCCGCAGCGGGGTTCCATACGGTCTTTGCCGTTATCCTCGGCACCGGCGTCGGGGCAGGCATCGTCATCGGCGGCCGGATCCTGGAGGGGCGGAACCGCATCGCCGGCGAATGGGGCCATAACCCCCTGCCCTGGATGACAGCTGAGGAGCATCCCGGCCCCGCCTGCTGGTGCGGCCGGCATGGCTGCATCGAGACTTTCCTCTGCGGCCCGGCGCTGGCGGCCGATGCGGACGGCCCTGGCGCGCGGGATGCCGGCGCACTGCCCGCCCGTGCCGCCGCCGGGGATGCCAGGGCCGGTGCGGCGCTGGCGCGGCACACGGACCGGCTGGCGCGGGCGCTGGCGCATGTCATCAACCTGCTTGACCCGGACTGCATCCTGCTGGGTGGCGGCTTGTCCAACATGGAGCACCTGTACCGGGACGTCCCCGCCCTCTGGCCCCGCTGGGTGTTCAGCGACAAGGTGACCACGCCGCTGCTGCGCGCCCGGCATGGCGACAGCTCCGGCGTGCTGGGCGCGGCGCGGCTGTGGGACGCCGGCGATGCCTGAACTCCTCCTTGTATCGCTTCGGCGGGAGCCAGGCTGATGCCCGCCCTCTGCCGCGACTGCTTCACGGAACTGCCGGAGAGCCGCGCCGCCTGCAGCTGCGGCTCCCGTCGCATCGTCCGGCATCCGGAGCTGTTCACGCTGACCGTCGCCCATATCGACTGCGATGCCTTCTATGCCAGCGTCGAGAAGCGGGACCGGCCGGAATTGCTCTCGAAGCCGGTCATCGTCGGCGGAGGCAAGCGGGGCGTGGTCTCGGCCGCCTGCTACATCGCCCGGACCAGCGGCGTGCGCAGCGCCATGCCGATGTTCAAGGCGCTGCAGCTCTGTCCCGACGCGGTGGTGATCCGCCCGGACATGGCCAAATACGCCGCTGTCGCCCGCCAGGTGCGGGCGCTGATGGAACGCCTGACGCCCCTGGTGCAGCCGCTCTCCATTGATGAGGCGGTGCTGGACCTGAAGGGCACGGAGGCACTGCACAAGGCGCCGCCCGCCGCCGTGCTGGCACGCTTCGCCCGGGATGTGGAACGGGAGGTCGGCGTCACCGTCTCCATCGGCCTCGCACCGAACCGGCTGCTCGGCAAGATCGCCGTGGAGCGGGACAAGCCGCGCGGCTTCGCAGTGATCGGCCGGGCAGAAGCAGCGGCGCTGCTGGCGCCGGAACCTGTCACCCTGCTGCCCGGCGTGGGTCCGGCCCTGGCGCGCAGGCTGGAGGCGGCCGGCATCACCCGCCTCGGCCAGCTTGCCGCACTTTCACCCCAGGAGGCGGCGCGGCGCTTCGGGGAGGATGGACCAGCCCTCGCCGCCCGCGCCCGCGGCGAGGACAACCGCCCGGTCACCCCGGAGCGCGAGACCAAGAGCATCAGCGCCGAAACCACCTTCGACACGGATCTCGCCACGGTGGAGGCGCTGGAGACGCCGCTCTGGCGCATGTGCGAGAAGCTGTCCCGCCGCCTGGCCGAGAAGGGTTTCGCCGCGGCCGGCGTGGTGCTGAAGCTGAAGACCGCCAGCTTCGCCCTGCGCACCCGCGCAGCCCGCCTGCCCTCCCCCACCCTGCTGCCGGAGACGCTCTTCGCCGCGGCCCGGCCGCTGCTGCTGAAGGAGGTGGATGGCACCGCCTTCCGCCTCATCGGCATCGGCGCCCAGCCCCTGGCGCCGGCCAGCACCGCCGACCAGGGCGACCTCGCCGACCCGGACGCGCCGAAGCGCGCGGCGCGCTGGAAGGCGATGGAGGCGTTGCGGGCAAAATTCGGGGATGGGGTGGTGGTGCGCGGCCGGGGGTTGCGGCCGCCTCAAGGCACGCGCTGACGCAGCCCGTCCGCGACCAGGGTGCAGCCTGCCACCGCCAGCAGGATCATCAGCCCCGGCCAGAAGGCCACCCAGGGCGCGCTGAAGACCAGCTCCTGCGCATTCGCCAGCATGTTGCCCCAGGAGGGCGCCGGCGGCTGGATGCCGAGTCCGAGGAAGCTCAGCGTGCTCTCCGCCAGGATCGCCCCCGCCACCGCCAGGGCCGTCGCCACGGTGATCGGGCCCAGGATGTTGGGCAGCACATGGCGCAGCAGCACCCGGACCTCGCCGGCTCCGGCCACCCGCGCCGCCGCGACGTAATCCTGCGCCAATTGCGTGAGCGCCGCGGCGCGGGCGAGGCGGGCCCCCCCCACCCATCCGAACAGGGTCAGGATCACCACGATCCGGGCGATGTCGGCGGCCGCCTCCCCGCGCGGCAAGCCGAAGCGGCCGGTATCCACCGCCGCCAGCACCACCAGCAGCGGCAGGGCGGGCAGGGCAAGCATCCCATCCGCGATCCGCATCAGCACCGCATCCAGCCAGCCCCCGGCCCAGGCGGCGGCGAGGCCGATGGCAGTGCCGAGCAATGTCGCCCCCAGCGCCACCGCCACCCCCACCACCAGCGAGACCCGCGCGCCATGGAGCAGCCGCAGCAGCATGTCCCGCCCCAACTCGTCCGTGCCCAGCGGATGCTCCGCCGAGGGCGGGCCGAAGCGCAGGAACAGGTCCGGCGTGAAGGGATCAACTCCCAGCGCCTGCTGCACCCAGGGCGCTGCCACTGCCCCGAGCGCCAGCAGGCCGAGCAGGCCGAGCCCGAGCCACAGCCGCATCAGCCGGCCAGCCGTGGGTCGAGCAGCCGCTGCGTCACATCCGCGGCCAGCGTCGCCAGCATGGTCACCAGCGCCGCCAACAGCAGAGCCAGCAGGGCCAGGTTGTAGTCATTGCCCATGATGGCGTCATAGATCAGCTTGCCCATGCCGGGGCGGGCGAAGATGGTTTCAGTGATGAGGGCGCCGGAGACCAGGGCGCCGGCATCCAGTGCGGCCACGGTCAGCACCGGGATGGCGGCATTGGGGAAGGCATGGCCCCAGATCACCGCACGCTCCGGCAGGCCCTTCATGCGCGCGGTGCGGATATAGGGCTCGGCCAGCACCGCCTGCATCGAGGCCATGCTGTGCCGCAGATAGGCGGCGCTGTTGACGATGGCGAGCGTCGCCACCGGCAGCGCCAGGAAGCGCAGCGCCTCCAGCAGCCCCGGCTGGTCCGCCATCCCGCCGGCCGGCAGCCAGCCAAGCGTCACCGCGAACAGGATGATGAGCAGGATGCCGAGCCAGAAGCTGGGCGTGGATTGCGCCAGGATGGCGAAGGCATCCGCCGCCGGCGCCACGCTTCCCCGCACCGCCGCGATCACCCCGAACACCACGCCGAGCCCCGCCGCCAGGGCCAGCGACAGGCCCAGCAGCACCAGGGTCGAGGCGAGCGCCGGCCACAGCACCTGCGCCACCGGCACGGCATAGAGGCGGGAATAGCCGAACCCCCCCCGCAGCACCGAGGCGAGCCAAGCCAGGTAGCGCTCATGCAGCGGCCGGTCGAGGCCGTGCAGGGCCCGCATCCGCTCGATGTCCTCCGGCGTCAGCCTGGGATCCGAGATCATGGCCAAGTCGAGCGGGTCGCCCGGCATCAGCCCCATCACCAGCCAGGTCAGGGCCGAGAGGATGAGGAGGGTGACGGCAATCTGGAACAGGCGCGCGGCAATGAGGCGGAACATCGGTTGAGGCTAGACCGGTTCCGGGCAATGCGCATGGCCTTCCGCTTAAGGCGGAACAAGGTGGATCATCACGGAAGACGACCCGGATCCGCAAGCCAGGCCCGTATCGGACTCCTGGGTGAACCCGATACGGCCTGGGCGGACAAGTACCTAAAGAGCGCTAGTTCGCGTTCGCGGTGGTACCGGTGATACGAACCAGCTCCTTCACCTTTTCCATTTCCGCGAGCTGGAAGGCAGCGAACTCCTCGGGTGTGCTGCCAACCGGCCGGTAGCCCAACTGCTCCATCCGCCCGCGGGTTGCGGGTGACCGTAGCGCCTTCGCGATTTCAGAGGACATCCGGGCGATGATCGGGGCCGGAGTGCCGGCCGGTGCGAACAGGCCCAGCCAGCTGTTGAAAACATAGCCCGGCACGGTTTCGCCAACCGCCGGAATGTCCGGCAAACTCGGCGCACGCTCCTGGTAGGTGATGCCGAGTGCCCGCAGCTTCCCATCTTTCACATAGGGCAGCGCCTCGACAATCGGCGAGAAGATGACATCGAGCCTGCCCGCAATCAGATCCGCCATCGCCGGGGCACCGCCACGGTAGGGGACATGCGTGAACTGCACGCCCGCCTGCTGCTCGAACAGAGCTGCGGCGAAATGCTGCGAGCTGCCCGGGCCGCTCGTGCCAAGATTGAGCTTGCCAGGATTAGCCTTCGCATAAGCGACCAGATCGGCGACGCTCCGGAACGGGCGCGAGGGGTGCACCACAAGGAGGCAGCCGCTCAGGAGAACAAGCGAGACGGGGGCAAAATCCCGCACAACATGGAAAGACAGGTCGGGATAGAGGAACTGATTGGTCACATGCGTGCCAATCGAGGCGACGACATAGGTATATCCATCCGGAGCACTGCGGGCAACGAACTCCGAAGCAATATTGCCGGCTGCGCCGGTACGGTTCTCCACCACGACAGGCTGCCCCAGCGGCCCCGTCAGTGCTTCCGCGAGCACCCGCGCCGAGGTATCGGTGCTGCCCCCTGGCGCAAAGCCGACGACGAACCGGATCGGGCGGTCAGGGCTCCAGGCCGAGGCGGGAGGTGTCGTCTGCGCCAGGGCAGTGGCTGCGGAAACGAACGGCGCAGCACCCAAGGCAGAAACGAAACCACGGCGCTTAATCAAGACAACCTCCTTCTTCATGCTGCTTCCCGGTGGGTTATGGACATTCACCGTTCAGCCGAGACTTGTTCGGGACTAGTGGGCCATCCGCCCTCGCATGGAAAAGGCCGGCGCAGCCTGCCGCACCGGCCCTCCCAACGCCTTCCTCCGTTCGCTTCAGCCGCCGCGGGCTTCCTTCACCGCCGCGCGGGCCGCCATCACCATCAGGCCGACGTCATTGGCGATGGTGACGAGCTTGAAGCCCATATCGATCATGCGGCGGGCATAGGCCGCGGTGCCGTTGTGCAGCCCGGCCGCGATGCCGCGCTTGGAGGTTTCCTTGAGCAGGCGCTCATAGATGCGGAGGATCTCCGGCTCCTCCCGGTCCAGCTTCGGCGCCATGCCGAGCGAGAGGCCAAGGTCCGACGGGCCGACATAGATGCCGTCGATGCCCGGCACGTCCAGGATGGCGTCGAGATTGTCCAGCGCCTCCTGCGTCTCGATCATCGGGATGACGAGGATCTCGTCATTGGCGGTCTTCTGATAGTTGCCGCCCTCGCCATAGATGCCAGCGCGGATCGGGCCGTTGCTGCGGGTGCCCTGCGGCGGATACTTGCAGTAGGCGACCAGGTTGCGGGCCTGTTCCGCAGTATTCACCATCGGGCAGATCACGCCATAGGCGCCGGCATCCAGCACCTTGCCGATGATGCCGGGCTCGTTCCAGGGCACCCGCACCATGGGCGTCACGCCATGCGGCTGCATGCCCTGGAAGCAGGCGATGCAGGAGAGATAGTCCTGCACGCCGTGCTGCATGTCCACGGTCACGCTGTCCCAGCCCGCCTGGGAATACATCTCCGCGCTGAAGGCCGAGGGGATGGCGAGCCAGCCATTCACCACGGCCTTGCCGGCCTTCCATGCTTCCTTGACCTTGTTCGGCATCGCTTCCCCCGCGGGTTCACGCGGCCCGATCAGCGGAGGGCACTTGCCCGAGGCCGTGAATCGGTCCGCCAGAAGACAGCCCGACGCTAAGCGGGAGGGGGCGGGCCGTCAACGCAGCCGGAAGCGGGATTCTCGCCAGAGGCGAACAACAGGCGGGCGATCCCGACCAAAGGACAGATTGCCCTGCGCCGGTCCCGCTATGCTACGGTGCCTGTGGGACCTTGGTGCGTAACCACGGCCTCACCTGGGCTGTTGCGGCCATTCCTGGCTGGTTGCGGCCGGTTGGTACAACGCCGTGGGCTTGAAGGCTAACCCCCGACAACGGAGGCATGTCCCATGCAAGCGAATACCGTGCCCAACCAGGCCCGTGCCCGCCTCGAACTGCAGTCATGGATCGCCGCCGCATTCCATACCGCGGGTGTCCTCGCCCTGCTCGCCATGACCGGCGCCTGCACCCCGCGCGACCGCTACGATGTGCCGAGGCAGACAGGCAACGCACCAACGGCCGCGCCCACTACAGGATCGACCGCGTCTCCGCCGCAAGACCGAAACTACTACCTGGGCAGCGACCCGGATTTCCCGCGAGGCACTACGGGCGGCGCACGACGCCCCTAGGCCGCATGCCTGACCAGGGCCGAGTCTAGCCGCAGAACCCAGCGGGGCCGCCCCTCCGCTGGACGCAAGGCCCGTCGGGCGGCACCCTGGGGCGATGCCCGACTGGACCCTCAGTTCCGAAACCGGCCGCCTGACCGAAGTGCTGGTCTGCCTGCCCGATCACTATCGCTGGATCCCGACCAATGCGATCGCACGGCGGACCCTCGCGGCCGGGGGGCAGCCGGACCTGCAAGGGCTGGCGGCGCAGCACCGGGAACTCGTGGATGCGTTGCGCCAGGGCGGCGCCACGGTGCATGTCCTGCCGCCGCAGCCCCACCTGCCCTATATGGCCTATACCCGCGATTCGGTGGTGGTGACGCATCGCGGCCCGGTGCTGTGCCAGCTCGAGCGCCCGCAGCGGCGCGGCGAGTATGCCCATCTGCTGGACTGGCACGCGGCGCATGGCAGCCGGTTCTGGCGCATGTCCTCTGCCGGCACGCTGGAGGGGGGCGATGTACATATCCTCCGCCCTGGCCTGGCTCTGGTCGGCGCCAGCGGCGGCCGGACCGACCTGGATGGCGCGGCGCAATTCGCCGGCTGGCTGCGTGCCGAGGGCTGGGAGGTGCGGATCGAGCCCTTCGATGAGCATTTCCTGCATCTCGACGTGCTGTTCTGCATGGCCGCCCCCGGCCTCGCCGTCGCCTGCCTGGACGTGCTGCCGGAGGGTTTCACCGCCTGGCTTGCCAGCCACGGCATTCGCTGCCTGCCAGTCCCCTACCGGGAGGCGATGCGCCTCGGCTGCAACATTCTTTCCCTCGGCGGCGGCCGCGTGATATCGGCCCGGCAGAGCCGCGCCCTGAACGCCGCCCTGCGCGCCGAGGGGATCGAGGTGCTCGACCCCGAGCTCTCGCTCTTCACCGCCGGCGGCGGTGGCCCGCATTGTCTGACCTGCCCGCTGCGGCGGGAGGAGGAAACACCGTGAACACCATCCCCGCCCGCCCCGTGGATGCGGTGATCGCCGCCGCCCGCGAATTCCTCGGCGACCGCCTCTCCACCGCCCAGGCGGTCCGCGAGCAGCACAGCCATGGTGAGGACCAGACCCCGCCCACCCTGCCCGATGCCGTCGCCTTCGTGGAAACGACGGAGGAGGTCAGCCGCCTGCTCGCCCTCTGCAACCAGCATGGCGTGCCGGTGGTGCCCTTCGGCGCCGGCACCAGCCTGGAAGGCCATGTGAACCCGGTGCGGCGGGGCATCTCGCTCGACCTCTCGCGCATGACCGCGATCCTGGAAGTCAATGCCGAGGACATGGATTGCCTGATCGAGCCAGGCGTCACCCGGCACCAGCTGAACGACCATCTGCGCGACCAGGGCATGTTCTTCCCGGTGGATCCCGGCAGCCACTGCACCATCGGCGGCATGTGCGCAACGCGTGCCTCCGGCACCAATGCGGTGCGCTACGGCACGATCAAGGAGAATGTGCTGGGCCTGGAGGTGGTGCTGGCCGATGGCCGCGTCATCCAGACCGGCAGCCGTGCCCGGAAATCCTCCAATGGCTACGACCTGACCCGCCTCTTCATCGGCAGCGAAGGCACGCTCGGCGTCATCACCAAGATCCGCCTGCGCCTGCACGGCATCCCAGAGGCGATGTCCGCCGCCGTCTGCCAATTCCCGGACCTGAAATCAGCGGTGGAGACGGTCATCACCACCATGCAGTCCGGCATCCCCGTGGCGCGGATCGAGCTGCTCGATGCCGACATGATGGGAGCCTGCATCAAGTATTCCAAGCTGGAGGGCTACCGCCCCGCCCCCACCCTCTTCCTCGAATTCCACGGCACCTATGCCGGAGTGAAGGAGCAGGCCGAGGCGGTGGAGGCCATCGCCAAGGACTATGGTGGCACCGGCTTCTCCTGGGCCACGGATGCCGAGGCGCGCAACCGGCTCTGGAAGGCGCGGCATGATGCCTACTGGGCCGGGGTGGCGCTGAAGCCGGGCTGGCGGGCGCTGACCACCGATGTCTGCGTGCCGATCTCCCGCCTCGCCGAGGCGCTGGTCGGCGCCAAGGAGGAGGCGGAGGCTCTCGGCCACACCACCTGCATCGTCGGCCATGTCGGCGACGGCAATTTCCACCAGATGGTGCTGTTCGACCCGAACGACCCGAAGGGGCTGGAAGGCGCCTGGGAGATGGACCGGCGCATCGTCGCCCGTGGCCTGGCGCTGGGCGGCACCTGCTCCGGCGAGCACGGCGTCGGCCTGGGCAAGCGGGAATTCCTGGAACAGGAGCACGGGCCGGAGGCGCTGGCAGTGATGCGCAGCATCAAGGCGAGCCTCGACCCGAAGGGCATCCTCAACCCCGGGAAGATGTTCCGCAATTGATCAGGGCTGAGCGGGGCGGGGCTGTCGCCCTCCCCATCCTGGTATTGGCGCTGGGGCATGTCTTCTCCAACGCCGTGCGCACCCTGCCGGCGGTGGCGGCGGATGTGCTCTCGCGCGACCTAGGCATCTCGGCGGAGGGGCTGGCGGCGCTGACCGGCGCCTTCCCGGCGGCCTTCGCCCTGGCGATGATCCCGGTGGGCGTGGCGCTGGACCGCTACGGGGTGCGGCGAACCTCGTTGACCCTGCTCGGCATCGCCGGGGCGGGGGCGGTGGCGGCGGCGCTCGCACCCGGGGCCTGGACGATGCTGCTGGCCCAGATCGTGCTGGGGATCGGCTGTTCGGGCATGCTGATGTGCCCGATGACCTACGCCGCGCGGGCCACCTCCGCAACCGGCTTCGTCCTCTGGTCCGGGGTGATCCAGGCGGTGGGTAACTCCGGCATGCTGCTCTCGGCCAGCCCGCTGGCGCTGCTGGTGGAATGGCAGGGCTGGCGGGCCGGCTTCTGGGCGGCCGCGCTGCTGGCCGGCCTCACCTGGCTGGCGGTGACGGCGACGGTCCGGCAGCCGCCGCCGCCGCGCACCGCGCCCCGCTCCCTCTGGCATGATGCGCGGGAGGTGCTGACAATCGCCGTCTCCCCCTCCATGCGGGCGCTGATGGTCTTTGTCTTCGCCAGCTTCGCCGTGGTGCTCGGCGTGCGCGGGCTGTGGGGCGGACCCTGGCTGATGGAGGTGAAGGGGCTGTCGCGGGTGGAGGCAGGGAATGCCCTGCTGCTCTGCACCGTGGCCCTGACCCTTGGGCCGGCCCTGGCCGGGATGGTGGACCGGGCGGTGGGGCACCGCGTCGCCCTGCTGGTCGGCAGCCATGTCGCCGTGGCCGGGCTGATCTTCCTGCTGCTGGCCGGGGGGCCGGGGGGCGCGCTCTCCACCCTGCTCGGCCTGCCGATGCTGCCGCCGGTCTTCGACACGGTGGTGCTGTTCGCCTTCGGCCTTGTCATCTCCTTCCAGGTACTCACCTTCTCTCTCGCTCGCGCGGCGGTGCCGCCGGAGCAGACGGGCCGGGCGCTCTCCGCCCAGAACATGTCCTTCTTCGGCGGCGCCGCGGTTCTGCAGGGTATCTCCGGCCTCGCGGCGGCCTGGGGCGGGGTGGCGGCGGCGCTCGGCAGCTTCGCGGTGGCGTTGCTAGCCTGCTCCGCAGCTTTCCTGCTGCTGAGGCGGCATTAGGCTGGGGACTGACGGAGACAAGGACGGACGCCATGCTGCGCAGCATCCTTCTGGTTCTGGACGACACTCCCGGCGCGATGGCCGCTTGCGACATCTGCTTCGCCCTGGCCCGGCGCACCGGGGCGAAGGTGACCGCCGCCGCCATACTGGACCGCCCCCCGCCGGATGCCAGCGAGGCGGTGCCAATCGGTGCCGCCGCCTATGCCGAGCGCCGCAATGCCGCCCTGGCCGAGAAGGCGGAGGCCGAGGCCCGTGCCGTCCTGGAGGCATGCCGGCGGAAGGCCGGGGACCTGTCCTTTGAGGTGCTGCGGCTGGAGGGCGCCCCCGAACCGGCCCTGCTGCGCGCCGGAGCGCAGCACGACCTGATCGTGCTCGGCCGCGACAGCAGCCTGGGGCAGGAGGAAGCCGAGGACGGCATCGCCCCGGCCATCGAATTCCTGCTGCAGCAGGGTGGCCGGCCTCTGCTGGTCGTACCGCCCGGCGCCCCCATGGGGACGGAGGCGCCGGTGCTGATCGGCTATGACGGCTCGGCGCCTGCCATGCGCGCCCTGCAGCTCTTCGCCCTGCTTGGCCTGGCCGAGGGATCGCGGGTGAAGCTGCTCGCCGCCGCCGAGGATCGGGCGGAGGCGGCGCAGCTGGCAGCGGAGGGCGCGGCCTTCCTGCGCCGGCATGGCAAGGCGGTGGAGGAATGGCCCGTCACCAGCGACCAGCCGGCGGAACTTCTGCTGGCCGAAGCACGGAACTTGAAGGCAAGGCTGCTGGTCATGGGCGCCTTCGAACACACCGGATTGCGCGCCCTGTTCCTTGGGACCTCCACCCGGCCTCTGCTGCGGGACGCGCCTTGCACGGTCTTCGCGTTGCACTGAGGCAGCTTGCGTCTGCCCCCTGCCCGCCCCCCCGTGCCGCAAACCACCCCGGCCTCCCGCCGCGCCGCGATCTCCTCGGCGCCGCAGCCCGGTTCCGCCGCGACCGTGGCTTTGTCCACCCCCGGCGGCGCCAGATCGCGCCTGGCGGCCGGGTGCTCGCAATCCAGGACCATCGGCAGGGCGGGCAGCTTCACCACGCCCCGTCCGGCAAGGCCAGTGGTGCCCGGGGATATCAGGGGGGCGGGATCTCTGCGGCCAGCACGCGTCCGCTGGCGCTTTCGGTGATCAGCAGCGTCCGGCCATCCGGGGCGAAGCAGCAATTGGTGCTGTGCCGGCCGAAGGCAGTGCAGTCCACCCGCAACACAATCTGGCCATGTGGATCGACGCCCCAGACCTGCCCATGCCCCGGATTGGCCACGAACAGCCGGTCATAGGCATCCACCGCCAGCCCGTCCGGGCCGGAGGTGCCGGCGGGGATGCGGACGAAGCAGTTCGCCTTGCCCACCACCGCATCCGGCCGCAGCGCGAAGCGCCAGACCTCGCAGGAGCGGGTCATCGCCACATAGCAATGTGTCCCGGCCCGGTTCAGGGCGATGCCGTTGGGGCTCGGCCCATTGCCGATCAGCCGGTCGATCCGCCCGTCCGGCCACAGCCGCCAGACCCGGCCGGAGGGATCCTGCAGCCCGCTCTGCCCCTGGTCGGTGAACAGGATGCAGCCATCGGCCTGCAGCACCAGGTCGTTCAGCCCCTTGAAGCTCTCGGACAGCACGGTTTCCAGCACCGGGGCCATGGCGCCCGTCGCCGGGTCCAGGCTCAGCAGCCCATGCCGGTAATCGGTGATGAGCAGGGAGCCGGCATGCGGGCCCTGCGACGGCCCGGCCGCCATGCCGTTCGGCCAGCCGTCATACTCCGCCACCAGGTCCCAGTCCCTGGGGCCGACACGGAAGACCCGGCCGTTCGGGACATCGGTGACCAGGAAATTCCCGGCCCGGTCGAAGCAGGGGCCTTCCAGGAAGCTGTCGATCTCCGCCCCGCCGCGATTTGCATCGGACCAGGCGGTGCGCCGCGGGCGGCGATGCGCCGCAGGCAGGGAGGAAAAGAGGCGGGTCGGAATCTCACGGGGCGGGGCGAACCACATGCGGGCAACCTGCCTCTCCTGCTCCCAGGCGGCAAGCGGGCCTCGCCGGCATCTGTCTTGTTGCGCGCCCGGTTGCCATTCTAGATATAGCGCCCTTCTATCGACCACTGAGTCAATAAAGCAAAGCGCCGGGACCATATGCCCACCAGCCCAATCGACGGCACATAGGACGCCCGGCCCGCACGCCCTTCGGGGCTGCCGTGATCCCTATGCAGGGGTGGCATGGTTGCGGCAGCGCCACGCACGCCTATCTGTCCCCTCCTTCTTCGCTGGCGCAGCACGCGCCAGCTTCCCTGGGAAGCCGCCTCCGATGCATCGCCTTTCCCTTGCGCTGCTCCTTCTCCTCCTCGCCCTGCCGCCGGCGCAGGCGCAATTCGGCCCGCAGGGTCCGCCCGCGGTCGGCGTGGTGACGGCGGAACGCAAGCCCGTCACCGAGAGCACGGAATTCACGGGCCGGATCGAGGCGATCAACCGCGTGGACATCCGTGCCCGCGTCACCGGCTTCCTGGAGGCGCGCCTGTTCCAGGAGGGCCAGGAGGTGAAGGCGGGAGATATCCTGTTCCGTCTGGAGAAAGCCCCCTTCGAGGCGCAGCTGGAGCAGGCACGGGCGAGCGTCGCCTCCGCCCAGGCGACGCTGCAGAACGCCCAGGTGGCGCTGCAACGCGCGCGGGAGCTGCGGCAGACCGGCGCCGGAACCCAGGCGGCGCTGGACAATGCCCAGGCGCAGGAGCGCACGGCGGCAGCTCAGCTCCTCGGCGCCCAGGCGCAGGTGCGGGTCGCGGAGATCAACCTGGGCTACACCGACATCGCCTCGCCGATCGACGGCCGGATCGGCCGCGCCACCTATACGCCGGGCAATGTCGTCTCGCCGACCCTGACCGAGCCGCTGGCCACCATCGTCAGCCAGGACCCGATGCGGGTGGCTTTCACCGTCAGCTCCCGTGCCGTTCAGGAGCTGAGCAAGCGCTATGAGTCGCGGGGCGGCCTCTCCGCCGTGGTGGTACGGGTGCGGCTGGCAGATGGGCGGCTCTATCCGCATCCCGGCCGAGTGGTCTTTGTCGACACCCATATCGACCGCAGCACCGACACCATCCTGCTCCGCGCCGAGATCCCGAACCCGCGCCGCGACGAGACGCAGCCGGGTGCCGGCAGCGACCGGGAGCTGATCGACGGCCTCTTCGTCAGTGTCCTTGTCGAGGGCGCCGAGCCGGTGCAGGCCATCGTCATCCCGCGCGCCGCCGTGCTGCAGGACCAGGGGGGCAATTACGTCTTCATCGTCGGCGAGGGGAACAAGGCCGAGCGCCGCAATGTCACCCTCGGCCGCAGCACTGCGGAGCAGGCGGTGATCGAGCAGGGCCTGCAGGGCGGCGAGAGCGTCATCGCCGAGGGACTGCAGCGCGTCCGCCCCGGCCAGCCGGTGAACCCGGCCCCGGCCGGCGCGCCCGCCGCGCCGGCTCCCGCCGCCGCCAGCACCCGGCAGGGCTGATCCGATGATCTCCGGCATCTTCATCGACCGGCCCAGGCTGGCCATCGTCATCTCCATCGTGATGACGCTGGCCGGGCTGCTGGCCATGTTCTCCATCCCGGTCAGCCAGTTCCCGGACATCGTCCCGCCGCAGGTCTCGGTTACGGCGCGCTATCCCGGCGCCTCCGCCGCGGTGGTGGAGGCGACGGTCGCCCAGCCGATTGAGAGCGCAGTGAACGGCGCCGACCGCATGCTGTACATGCGGTCCAACAGTGCCAATGACGGCAGCTACACGCTGAACGTCACCTTCGCCCTCGGCACCAATCCGGACATCAACACGGTCAATGTCAACAACCGGGTGCAGGCAATCCTGGCGCGCCTGCCGCAGGAAGTGCAGCGGAGCGGCGTAACGGTCCGCAAGCAGTCCTCCTCGGTGCTGCAGTTCCTCGCGCTCTATTCCGAGACCGGGCAGCAGGACCCGCTGTTCCTGTCCAATTACGCTACCATCAACATGATCGATACCCTGGCCCGCGTGCCGGGGGTGGGCCAGGTGAGCCTGTTCGGCGCCATGGACTATTCCATGCGCATCTGGTTCGAGGTGGACCGGCTGATCAGCCTGAACGTCACGCCGCAGGACATCATCCAGGCGATCCAGGCGCAGAACGTGCAGGCGGCGGTCGGACGCATCGGCGCCCGGCCGATCAGCGAGGACCAGCAGTTCCAGCTCAACATCCAGACCCAGGGCCGCCTCACCTCGCCCGAGCAGTTCGGCGACATCGTCATCCGCGCCAATCCGGACGGCTCCATCCTGCGCGTCCGCGACGTGGCACAGGTGGAACTGGGCGCTTCCAACATGGATACGGAGGCCCGGCTGAACGGCCGCCCGACCGTGACCATGGGCGTCTATCTCTCCCCCGGCGCCAATGCGGTGCAGGTGGCGAAGTCGGTGCGGCAGACGCTTGAGAACCTCTCCCAGCGCTTCCCGGAGGGGGTGAAGTACAAGGTCGTCTATGACAGTTCCGACTTCGTCATGGATACGATCCGCGAGGTCATCAAGACCTTGCTGGAAGCCTTCGTGCTGGTCGTGCTGGTGGTCTACCTGTTCCTCGGCAGCCTGCGCGCCACCATCATCCCGACCGTCGCCGTCCCGGTCAGCCTGATCGGCACCTTCGCCGTGCTGCTGATGGTGGGCTTCACGGCCAACACCATCTCCCTCCTCGCCATGGTGCTCGCCATCGGCATCGTCGTGGACGATGCGATCGTGGTGGTGGAGAATGTCGAGCGGGTGATGGAGGAGCATCCGGAACTCTCCCCCGCGGAGGCCACCAAGAAGGCCATGCGGGAGATCACCGGACCGATCATCGCGATCACCCTGGTCCTGCTCTCGGTCTTCGTGCCGGTGGCCTTCATCCCGGGCATCTCCGGCGCGCTGTTCCGGCAATTCGCGGTGACGATCAGCGTGGCGATGCTGATCTCCGCCATCAATGCGCTGACCCTCTCCCCGGCCCTCTGCGCCCTGGTGCTGCGGCATACCGGACCGAAGCGGGGGCCGATCAAGTACGTCCTGCGCGGCATCGACAAGGTGCGGGACGGCTATGCGGCGGTGGTGCGGCGGCTGGTCCGCATCTCCGCCCTGGCGCTGCTGCTGACCGCGGGCTTCGCCTTCGGCATCTGGTCCATCGCCGCCAAGACCCCCCAGGGCTTCCTGCCGCAGGAGGATCAGGGCGCCTTCTTCATCCAGCTCCAGCTTCCCCAGGGCGCCAGTGTCAACCGCACGCGCGACGCGGCGATCCAGGTGGAGAAGATCCTGGAGGGGAATCACGCGATCCAGGATGTGCTCTCCATCGTTGGCTTCTCCCTGATCGATGGCGGGGCGCAGTCGAATTCCGCCTTCATGGTCGCCCGGATGAAGCCCTTCGAGGACCGGACCGCGGCGCAGGACAGCGTCTTCGCCGCCATCGGCCGGGGTTTCGGCGAGACGCAGGGGATCCGCGTGGCGAATG
>CALGVL010000051.1 GCA_937930165.1 uncultured Acetobacteraceae bacterium | reverse complement strand
GGGGGTGCTGCCGGGCAGGGTCCAGAGGATGTCGGCCACGCCGTCCCGCGCCTGGTCGTAGAGCTGCGGCGGCGCGCCGCCGAGCTGCATCGAGGGGAAGATCTGGATGCGCAGCCGCCCGCCGCTCTCCTGCTGGACCTTCTGCACCCAGGGCTGGAGGAAGTAGCGGTGGACGTTGCTGACCGCGGGCAGGAAGTGATGCAGCCGCAGCGTCACCTCCTGCGCCTGGGCGCGGGGGATGCGCAGCACGGCGGGCGCGACAAGGAGGCTGGCGCCCAGGGTGAGCAGGCGGCGGCGGTCGATCATGGAAGTCCCCCAGAAGACCCTGTTGTTGCTGGCCGTGATCCGGCGCCCTGGTTTCAGCCGAATCCGTTCCCGGGCGCCAGAGGCTTTGATGCGGCGTTTCGTTTCTTGTATCAACCAAATCCCAGGGCCCGGCGCAATTCCCGGGCACGGACGCCCACCTGTTCCGGCCCGTCGCCCGGCCGGTAGAGCGCGCTGCCGATTCCGAATCCGGCGGCGCCAGCTTGGCGCCAGGGGGCGAGCGTCTCCGCCGCCATGCCGCCCACCGGCAGGACCGGCGTGCCCTTCGGCAGCACTGCCAGCAGGGCCTTCAGCACGGCGGGGGAGGCGGCCTCGGCCGGGAAGAGCTTCAGCGCATCGGCGCCGGCGGCGAGCAGCGCGAAAGCCTCAGCCGGGGTGAAGAAACCGGGCGCGGCCAGCATCCCATGCGCCTTGGCGGCGCGGACCAGGCCAGCATCGGCATGCGGCGTCACCAGCAGGCGGCCGCCGGCCGCGGCGACCTCCGCCACCTGCGCCTCCGTCATCACCGTCCCGGCGCCGACCAGCGCCGAGGCGCCGAAGCGGGCAGCAAGGCGGCGGATGCTCTCCACTGGATCGGGTGAATTCAGCGGCACTTCCAGGATGGCGATGCCGGCCTGCACCAGCGCCTCCCCGATCGGCACCGCCTCCTCCGGCCGCAGCCCGCGCAGGATGGCGATGAGGGGGCAGCGGGCCAGCCAATCCGCGAGCGTGGTCATGCCAGGCTCCTCCCGATCAGCGCGAGGCCGCGCGCGGCGATGTCCGGATCGTGCTGCCGGCAGTCCAGGCCGAATTCCGCGAAGGCCAGGGCATAATGGCGACAGAGGGTGGCGGAGCCGGCCAGATGCACCGGCCCATCCGGCGGCGCTCCGGCGATGGCCGCCTGCAATTCATGCCCGATCAGCAGGCCGGAGAGGTAGCTCGCCACCTCCTCCGGCGCGAGATCGCCCATCAGCCCTAGGGCGCGGGCGCCGAACAGGTGGTGCAGCAGCCCGCCCGCCTCCCGCGCCCGCCGCAGGCCGCGGCGGAAGGCGGTGTCGCTGCCCGCGCCCGGCGCGGCGAGGCGGCCGAGGATGCTGTGCTCCAGCAGCACGGCGCGGGTCTCGCCGGTCATCTGCGTGGCAAAGCCGGTGATACGCCCGCCCGCGACCCTGGCCCATTTGCTGTGCGTGCCGGGCAGGCAGAGCAGCGCCGGGCGGTCGCCAAGCTCTGCCAGCAGTCCGACCAGCTTCGTCTCCTCCCCCCGCATCACATCCGGCACGCCGGCCGCGTCGCGGGTCGAGAGGCCGGGCACCAGCAGGCAGCGCGCGCCGGGGAAAGGGAGGGGAGCCAGATTCGCCGCGATCTCCGCCGGGCCGGCGGGGCAGGGGAGGTATGGCGCCTCCTGCCAGCCCTGCCGGCTGCCGATCATGCCGCAGAGCAGCACCAGGGTTTCGCCTCGCTCCAGCCAGGGACGGATCGCCGCCTCCAGCACCGCGGGGAAGCCGCCGGGCGGGACGGAGAGGATGCCCTGCGCGCTCTCCCGCCGCTCCAGGATGGCGCCGGCCGGGTCCAGGCGATAGGCGCGGAAGCTGGTGGTGCCCCAGTCGATGCCGATCATCCGGCTTCCGTCACCTGCCGCGGCTGCCAGATCGCACTGTGCAGCACCCGCGCCAGCACCGTGCCGCCATTGGCAATGGCCAGCACGTCCAGATCCACCAGCCGATGCCCCTTGCGTTCGTAATTGGCGACTACCCGGGCGCGCACCGAAAGCTCGTCGCCCACCCGCGCCACCGCGAAATTCCGGACCTTGCTGCTGATATGGATCCAGGGGCCGAGCACGACATTCTCCATCAGCGCCCGGTTGCAGAGGCGCAGCACCAGGCCCGGATGCGCCAGTCCCTCCTGTGCATAGATCGGGTCCGTCTCCCGCACGCCGGAGAGATAGTCCGCCAGCATCGCCTCGGTCAGCCGGAAGGGGGCGATGCCGAGCGGGGTGCCGGGGGCCAGCGTCGCCTCGCTGGCCGGCGGGCGTGCGGCGGGCGGGCGGGCCTGCGGGAATTCGCCGATCACCGGCGGCTCCACCGGCTCGCCCAGCAGGGCTTCCCCGGTGGCGCAGAGCATGCCCTCGCTCTCCACCCGCAGCGCCAGGCCCTTGCCCGCCGGCTCCGCCGTGACCGTGGCGATGCGCCCGTCATAGACCGGCTTCAGGAAGCGGCATTCGGCCTGGCCGTGTTCCAGCCAGGCACGGCCCCAGTGCTGCACGGTGGGGTGGCAGGCATAGGCATAGACCTCCACCCCCGGCACCAGCCCGCCGGTGAAGCCGAAGCGCCGGGCCACGCTGTCATCGTGGATCTTGTTCTCGGAAGCGCGGGAGAGATTGTTCGCCTCCACGCGATAGGCTGCGGGCGCCATGGTCACGCTGCCTCCGGGGTTTCGACGCCGATCCGCTCCAGCGGCCCCACCGCCTTCTCCAGTAGCGGCCGCACATCGCGGGCGAAGCGCTCGATGGAGCGCAGCGCCAGGGGCAGCGGGGAATCGCCGGCCTGGAACTGCAGCAGGTAATGGCAGGGCTGGGCGCGGCGGATCTCCTCCGCCATGCGCTCGGCGATCATCTCCGGGCTGCCGATGAGCATATGCGCGGCCATCTCCTCCAGCGTTGCCTCGCCGGCCCAGGGCTTCTCGACGAGCATCGCGCCCTGCATCGCCTGCTCGCGGAAGCGCAGGCTCTGTGAGAGGCGGATCTGGTGGCGCACATTGTCGAGGAAACTCGCCGCCTCCGCCTTGCTGTCGGTCACGCAGACATGACGCAGCGCGGCGAAGCGCATGCGGGCAGGGTCCTGGCCTTCCTCGCGGTAGATCGCCTCGAAGCGCCGGCGTGCCGCGCCCAGCATCTCCGCCGTGAAGTGGCGCGGCGTCACCATGACCACATGGCCCTTGCGCGCCGCCAGCCGGTGCAGCGCCGGGTTGTCGCCGGCGATCCACACATCGGGCAGGCCATTTACGGGGCGCGGGGCAATATGCGTCTCCGGCATCCGGTAGTGTTTGCCCTGATAGCTGAAGACCTCCTGCCCGAAGGCCAATTCCAGCATCTCCATGAATTCCAGCAGCTTCTCGGTGGAGTGCGCAAGATCCTCGCCGAAGCGCTCGAACTCATAGGGCTGGTAGCCGCTGCCGACGCCGAGCACGAGCCTTCCATGCGTCATCGCATCGACCATGCCGATCTCGGAGATCAGCCGCGCCGGATGGTAGAGCGGCACGACCACCACGCCGCTGCCGAGCCTGATGCGCTTCGTCTCTCCGGCCAGCCGCGCCACCATCATCAGCGGCGAAGGGCAGACGCAATAGTTCGAGAAATGGTGCTCGGCGAACCAGGAGATCTCGAAGCCGGCCTGCTCCGCGGCCTTCACCTGCTCCACCGCGGCATCGTAGAGCCGATGCGCGGGCGTGCCCGGCTGCCGATACCCCATCAGGTTGAACTGGCCGAAATGCATCTTCGTTTCCCCGATCATTGAGCATGGGCGAGTGTCCGCCAGATGCCCCGGCACCTCAAGACCGGCTGGTCTCGTCCCGCTTGCGCTGCGGCCCGGCTCCGTCGGAGACTCGGCTGCCGGGCCGAAGAACCCCGGGGAGGGAACGACCATGAAACGATTGCTGCTGGCCAGCGCCGCCGTCACGCTCGCCCTCATTCCCGCCGCACGCGCGGATATTGCCATCTCCGCCAATGACAACAACGTGGTGCTGGAGGATGGAAAGATTCAGGTCGTGCGCAATGCGCCGCCGGACACCATCTCCATCATCGACCTGTCTGCCAATCCGCCGGCCCTGCGCGGCGAGATCCAGGTGCCGGCCAGCGTGGTCGGCCCGCCCCTCGCGGTCGCCATAACGCCAGATGAACGCATGGCGCTGGTCACCGACAACCAGAAGCCCGACCCGAACGACTCGTCCAAGATGGCCCCCGGCAATACGATGGCCGTGGTGGACCTCACCGCCAACCCGCCGCGCGTCACTGCCACGGTGCAGACCGGCTCCGCGCCCGCCGGGCTCTCCATCAACCGCGCCGGCAACCTGGCGCTGGTCGCGAACCGGGCGGAGGGCTCGGTCAGCGTCTTCCGCATCGAGAATGGCCAGGTGACACCCGCCGGGAAGGTGGAGATCGGCCCCGTCGCCTCCGAGGTCAGCGCTGTCGCCATCACGCCCGATGGCCGCTTCGCCCTGGTCACCCGGTATGGCGACCACATGGTGGAGGTGCTGCGGATCGAGGGCGACAAGGTCACCAAGACGAACCGGCAGATGACCACAGGCGTCCGCCCCTATGCCATCGTCACCACGCCGGACGGGAGATGGGCGGTGGTCGCCAATATCGGCCGCGGCACCGGCGACAACGACACGGTCAGCCTGATCGACTTGCAGCGCGAGCCCTTCCGTATCGTCGATACCATCAGCGTCGGCCCTTCGCCGGAGGGTCTCATGACAAGCCCGGACAACAGGCATGTCGCGGTGGTGCTGCAGAACGGCTCCAACCTGCCCCGCAATTCGCCCTTCCACGGGCAGGGCCTGGTGAAGATGCTGCGGATCGATGACGGGCGCCTTTCCGTCGTGTCCCAGGCGCAAATCGGCAACTGGTCGCAGGGCGCCGCCTTCTCCCAGGATGGGCGCACCCTGCTGGTCGGCAACATGGTGGAGCGTGACCTGCAGGTCTTCCGCGTCGGCGACGACGGCAAGCTGGCCGATACCGGCACGCGCATCAAGCTGTCCGGCGGCTCGGCAGCGCTGCGCACCGCCGACAGGCCACGCTGATCCGCCATTCCGCGGGGGCTGCCCTGGTTCCCCGCGGGGCTGCGGCGCCCGGCGTGGCGCTGACGCACCGGCAGGGGCACGGTTGAGCGCCCCGCCCGCCGGTCACTGCCGGGCCGGCGCCTCACGCCTTGGGATTCCACTCGGGAGGATTGCAGGCTAGCCTTGCCCCAGAGGGAAACGGTTCCGGAAAGGCTCTCCATCATGGCTCACCGTGGCTTGCGTTTTGGCATCTTCCTGGCGCCGTTTCATCGGGTAGGCGACAACCCCACGCTTGCCATCGCCCGCGACCTGGAACTCGTCTCCTGGCTCGACCATCTCGGCTATGACGAGGCCTGGATCGGGGAGCATCATTCGGCCGGCTGGGAGATCATCGCCTCTCCCGAGATCTTCATCGCCGCGGCGGCGGAGCGGACCAAGCACATCATGCTCGGCTCCGGCGTCACCAGCCTGCCCTATCACCACCCGCTGCTGGTGGCGCAGCGCTTCGTGCAGCTCGACCACATGACGCGCGGCCGGGTGATGCTCGGCTGCGGCCCCGGCGCGCTGGTTTCCGACGCCTATATGATGGGGATCCAGGCCGAGGCGCAGCGGCGCATGATGGACGAATCCCTCGGCGCCATCATGCGCCTGCTGGCCTGCGAGGAACCCGTCACCCTCAAGACCGACTGGTTCGAGCTGCGCGAGGCCCGGCTGCACCTGGCGCCCTATACCTACCCCCATTTCCCCATCGCCGTTGCCTCCGCCACCACCCCCGCCGGCGTGCTGGCGGCGGGGAAATACGGTGTCGGCCTGCTCTCCCTCGGCGCCGGCCTGCCCGGCGGGCCGCAGAAGCTGGCCGAGCACTGGCGCCTGGGTGAGGCCGAGGCGGCGAAGCATGGCAAGACCCTGGACCGCGCCAACTGGCGGCTGGTGGTCAACATGCACTGCGCCGAGGATGACGAGCAGGCGATGCGCGAGGTGGCGCGCGGCGAGCGCCTCGAGACGCTGAGCTATTTCTCCGAAACCCTCGGCCGCCCGCCCATGCGCAGCGAGGATCCGCTGGGCGACGGATTGAAGGCCGGCACCACCCTGGTCGGCTCGCCCGAGACCATCGCCAGGGGGATCGAGCGGCTGCTGGGCTTCACCGAGGGCGGCGCCGGCGGCGTGCTGTTCCGCAGCCATGAATGGGCCAACCGGGAACAGACCCTGCGCAGCTACGAACTCTTCGCCCGCTGGGTCATGCCGCGCTTCCAGCATTCGGTGGAGACCACCATCAGCTCCCGCGAATGGGTCAGCAGCCATCGGGAAGGCATCTTCGGCCCCAGCATGACGGCGCTGCGCAAGGCCTTCACCGATGCGGGGCAGGAGGTGCCGGAGCATATGCGCCTCCGCCTGCATACCGGGAAGGTGGATCTGTAGGCCGCGGAGACGGAGCTTTCCGCCACAGGAGGAGGACGACCATGCGGGCATGCCATGCGGTTGCGATGCTGGGATGGGTCCTGATCGGCAGCCCGGCGCCGCTGGCGGCGCAGTCGGTGCAGGTCCCGGTCTGTCCCTCCCTGGTGCTGGCGGAGCAGGCCCGGCAGACCCCGCCGGGCCGCCCGCTGCCCGAGGGCTGCCGCCTGGTCGGCGCCCGGCGGGTGGATACCCCGGCGGGGGCCTTCTGCGCCGTGGATTTCAGCGAGGATGGCCGGGGTCTCCTCGCTGATATCATGGACGCCACCGTGCCGACCCGCTGGTGGACCGCCTGCGCGAATCTGAATCCGCCCTGAAGCCGTCGCGTCCCGTCCGGCGAGGCCCGGGATCGCCCGGAGCAGCCTCTCGCCGCGCCGGCTGATGGTGCGGCGGCCATTGCCGGCGGGGAGAGGCTGGCACGGCCTCGGCCTGCGGGCCGTGCGGTAAAGGTGGCATTGACCGTAAAATTACGAAATCGCAATAAATTCGCGCATCCGGCTTCACTTTTTCGTGCTTGAAGCGCATCGAGGTTCCGTGACTGCTTGCCAGGAATGCATCATCCTGAAGCAGAAACGATGGAAGTGGAGATTGTCCGCGTCGCCACATCACCCGCCGGTGCAGGAACGGCCCGGGATTAGCCTCAGGCAGGCGGTCGCGGCCGTGGACACCCCGATGGATGCTGCCGCCTTGGCTGCGGAGCTTGCCGCCCTGCGATGCCGGATGGAGGAGCTGCGCCGCAATGCGGCGGCCGATTCCGCCAGGCTCCGGCGACAGGTCGAGGATTTGCAGGCCGCGCTGGCGGAGCGCGACCGCGGCCTGGCGATGCAGCGCGAAACCCTGGAGGAAGCGGGACACCTCGCCGGACGGCTCCAGGCTGCGACGGACCGGCTGGAGCAGCTCGTCACCGCACGGATCGCCAGCCTGGAGGAAAGCGAGGGCCAGTTCCGCACCGCCTTCGACCGCTCGGTCATCGGCATGGCGCAGGCCGATGCGCAGTCCTTTCGCCTGCTCCGCGTCAATGCGCGCTTCTGCCGGATCACCGGCTATACGGAAGCCGAGCTGCTGGGCGGCATGACCCTCTCCGACCTGGTGCATTCCGGGGACCGCGCGCGGGACCTGCGGCGCTTCCGGGCCGCGACGGCCGGGCGGGATGCCGGCACCATCGAGACGCGCTGCATGCGCAAGGACGGCAGCGTCATCCATGTGCAGATGGACTGCGTCCTGGCCGAGGCGGCACCAGGCCACCCTGCCCGCTTCTATGCCGTCCTGCAGGACATCACCGAGCGCCGTGCCACGGCCGAGCGGCAGGCGTTGCTGGCGCGGGAGGTGGACCACCGCGCGAAGAACCTGCTTGCCGTCATGCAGTCCATCATCCGCCTGACCCACGCCCCCGACTTGAGGAGCTACATCCGGGCGATCGATGGCCGCATCAGCGCCGTCGCCCGCGCCCATTCCCTGCTCGCCGCCGAGCGCTGGCGGCATGCGCGATTGCGCCGGCTGGTGCAGGAGGAGCTAGCCCCTTATGGCGCCGCGGCCGAGCGCATCCAGACCGACGGGCCGGATCTGCTCCTGCTGCCGGATGCGGTGCAGGCGCTGGGCATGGCGCTGCACGAGCTGGCGACCAATGCAGCCAAATACGGCGCCCTTTCGGTCCTCGGCGGCGCGCTGTCCATCACCTGGGGGCTGGCGGAGGCGGAAGGACTCCTCAAGCTGCGCTGGCAGGAGCGGGGCGGGCCACTGGTGAAGCGGCCCGGCGCCCGGCGCGGCTTCGGCTCCCGCGTCATTGCCGCGACGATCAAGGAGCAGCTCGGCGGCCAGGTGGCGATGGCGTGGGAGACAGCGGGGCTCCGCTGCGACATCGCCATCCCAATCTCTCGTGCCATTCCGGGGCGGCGCGGGCTGCTGCCGCGCTAGCCCCTTGCGGCCGGCGGCGCCGCTCAGCTCCGGGGCCGGTCCGGCCAGAAGCGCACGCCCTCGCGCGCCAGCCCACCCCCGATGCCGATGGCGGTGCCGTCTGCGCGCCAGCAGGCGGCGCCCTCCAGCACGCCGTCGGGATGAAAGCGGATGGCGCACATGCCGCCGGCCACATGCGGCAGGGCCAGCACCTCGTGCCCCATCGCGCTCAGGGCGGTGCGCACGCCCTCCGGCACTGCCATCTCCACCTCCACGGCCTGGCCCTGGGTCCAGAGGCGCGGCGCCTCCACCGCTTCCTGCAGGCTCATCCCATGGTCCAGCAGATTCAGCAGCGCCTGCATGGCGGAGCCGAAGATGCGCAGGCCCCCCGGCAGGCCCAGCGCCACCAGCGGCCGGCCGTCGCGCAGCGCGATCAGCGGCGCTTGGCTGGTGGTGATGCGCTTGCCCGGAGCGATGGAGAGCGCATGGCCCGGCCGCGGATCGAACAGCGCCATGTAATTATTCGGGATCAGCCCTACCTCCGGCACCAGGAAGCGGGCGCCGAACAGGCTGTTGATGGTGTGGGTGGCGCAGACGATGCGGCCATCGGCGTCGGCCACGGTCAGATGCGTGGTATTGGGGCTCTCGCCCGCCGCGACGCCGGCGGCCCATGCCTGCGCCCGGCCGGGATCCAGCCGCGCCCGCCGTTCCGCCGCATAGTCCTTAGACAGCAGGCGTTCGACCGGCACCTGCACGAAGGCCGGATCGGCGGTGGCGGCGGCACGGTCGGCGAAGGCGATCTTCAGCGCCTCGGCGATCAGGTGCAGCGTGGCCGGCGTGCCGAAGCCGAGCGCCCGAAGGTCGAACCCCTCCAGCAGGTTCAGCATCTGGATCACATGCACCCCGCCGGAGGAAGGCGGCGGGGGCCCCACCACCTCCACCCCGCGATAGGTGCCGCGCACCGGGGCGCGGCTTACGGTGCGGGCGTCGCGCAGGTCGGCCTCGTCCAGCAGCCCGCCCAGCTTCGCCACATGCGCCGCGACGGCAGCGCCGACGGGCCCGCCATGCAATGCGCCAGGGCCTTCCTTTGCGATGGTCCGCAGCGTCTCCGCCGCGGCGCCCTGGACCAGCCTGGTGCCGGGCCGCACCGGCGCGCCATCCGGCAGGAACAGCGCGGCGATGGCGGGATCGCGGGCCAGGTCCGCCCCAGCCTCGGCGGCACATTCGGAGAGATAGGGGGTGACGGGGAAGCCGCGCTCCGCCAGGCGGATGGCAGGCTGCATCACATCGTCCAGGGAGAGGCTACCGAAACGCTCCAGGGCCTCGCACCAGGCCAGCAGGTTGCCGGGGACGGCGACGGATTTCGGCCCGACGGCATTCTCCCGCCCCACCGTCTCCAGCGCCGCCGGCCAGTCCTGGGAGACGGGGGTGAACATGTCCGGCCTTCCCGCCGCCGGCACGGTGGAGAGGCCGTCGATCACGACATGGCTGCCGTCCGGCAGGCGGAGATGCGCCATGCCGCCGCCGAGCAGCCCGACCATCATCGGCTCCACCACGGTCAGGGCAAACAGGGCTGCGACCGCCGCATCCACCGCATTGCCGCCGCCGGCCAGCATCTCCGCCCCGGCGGCCGAGGCCAGCGGATGATTCGTCACCACCATGCCGCGCGATCCGAGGGCCGGGCGCTTGTCGCAGGTGAAGGGGCTGCCGGCGCGGCTGCGCCAATCCGTCTCGGGCATGGGCGTTCCTTCGCTGTCCGCCCCAAGCCTCGCGCCATGGCGTCCGTTGCGCAACCCGTTGGGGGGACCGCATGGGATGTCCTGGCGGCACGGCGCCGCGCCGGGCCAGGCTCACGCAGGGCAGGGGGAGGCTGCCATGCCTTAGTCCGTTCCCCGCCGCAACGCCCTGGCGCTCTCCGCCGCGACACTACTTGCGGCTGGCCCTGCCCTGACGCAGACCGGCCCCGCGACAGGAGGAGGACAGGACATGGCCGGAATCGCGATCGATCCCGCCACTGACATGCTGGGCGTGGTGGATGTCCAGCCCACCTTCATGCCGGGCGGCGAGCTTCCCGTGGCGGAGGGCGATGCCGTGGTGCCTGTGATCAACCGGCTGCTCGCCGGTCCCTTCCAGCACGCCTTCGCCACCCAGGACTGGCATCCGCCCGGACATCTCTCCTTCGCCAGTTCGCATCCGGGCCGGATGCCATTCGAGAGCATCGAGGCCCCCTACGGCCCGCAGACCCTCTGGCCCGACCATGCCGTGCAGGGCAGCGCCAATGCCGCGCTGCACCGCGACCTCGACCAGAGGCGGATCGAACTGATCGTGCGCAAGGGCTTCCGGCCGGAGATCGACAGCTACTCCACCTTCCTGGAGAATGACCGCAGAACCAGCACTGGCCTCGATGCCTGGCTGCGGGCGCGCGGGGTGCGGCGGGTGTTCTTCTGCGGCCTGGCCACGGATTTCTGCGTCGCCTGGTCGGCGGAGAATGCGGTGCAGCACGGCTTCACCGCCTTCGTGGTGGAGGATGCCTGCCGTGGCATCGGCCTGCCTTTGCCCTCCGGCGAAACCACCATGGATGCGGCGCGGGCGCGGCTCGTGACACTCGGCGTGCGCTTCGTCACCAGCAGCGACCTCCTTGCCTAGAAGGCGCGGTCCAGCCCTCTATGGCGAAGGAGAAGGTCAGGAGCAGCGGCCCACCGCCCCGCCACAGAGCGTCGCCCGGCGGCAGCATGTGCGGATCGGAGGAGGCGGCGGTCATGGTGGGCATCCCCGGCCGGCGCCATCAATCAGAGATAGGCGCAGGTTTAACCAACAACCAACAAAAAAGATACGATTGACTAATTATGACACGATCCGGGCCGGCCCGAGACGGAACCCGCCCACCCCTCTCCGGCGCGGCCTGGACTGGGGCGACGCGCCATGCCCATAGCGGGAATGCATTGCCGCCTGCCCTCTGGCGCCCCATTCTGCCCTGGAGAGGAGGGAGGAGAAGCCCATGCCCGGAGTGCCCGATGTCAGCGCCCGCCAGGCCTGGGACGCGCTGCGGACCGATCCCGATGCCGCGCTGGTGGATGTGCGGACCGATGCCGAATGGAATTTCGTCGGCATTCCCGAACTGGGGGAGATCGGCAAGCAGGCCGTGCTCATCCCGTGGCAGGTCTATCCCTCCATGCAGGTGAACGGTGCCTTCGTGGAGCGTCTGCGCAAGGCCGGGCTGACGCCGCTGAACAAGCTGTACTTCCTGTGCCGCTCCGGTGCGCGCAGCCTGGCGGCGGCGCAGGCGGCCAAGGCCGCCGGCTTCCCGCATGTCTTCAACCTCGCCGACGGATTCGAGGGGCCGGTGGACCCGGAAGGCCATCGCGGCACGGTCGCCGGCTGGAAGGCGGATGGCCTGCCCTGGCGGCAGCGTTGAAGGATAGCCCAGAGGAGGGGAGGGGACTGGCATGGCCGACACGCCGCTGCCGCTGCACACCGAATTCCTGTTCCGCCTGTCGCTGAATGCGGGCGCGCCGCATATGGCCACCGCGCCCGATGCCCGCGGCGGCGAGCTGCGCGTGATCCCGGTGACGGGCGGGCGCTTCGAGGGGCCGCGGCTGCGCGGCGAACTGGTGCCCGGCACCACCGCCGACTGGCTGCGGGTGGAGCCGGATGGCACCGCCCATATGGATGTGCGGCTGGTGCTGCGCACCGATGCCGGCAAGACCTTCTACATGCAGTACAGCGGCATCCGCACCGGCGCACCGGAGGTGCTGGCGCGGCTGAACCGGGGCGAGGCGGCTGACCCGGCGAGCTACTATTTCCGCATCGCCGTCCGCTTCGAGACCGGCGATCCCGACCTTGCCTGGCTGAATCGCGTGATCGCGGTGGGCGTCGGCCAACGGCCGCCGGGCGGGCCGGTCTATGATGTCTATGTGGTGAAATAGGTTACCGCCGCCCTGCCAGTTGCCGGTTCTCCAGCCGCGACAGCAGCCGGACCACCGGCCAGAGCAGGATGAAATAGATCACCGCCGCGGCCATGATCGGCGTCGCGTTGTAGGTGACGCTCTGCGCCTGGCGCGCCTGGAACAGCAGTTCCGGCAGCGCCACCACGCTGGCGATGGAGGTGAGCTTCACCACCTCCAGCGTGTTGCTGATGAGGTCCGGCAGCACGTTCCTGACCGCCTGCGGCAGGATGACGAAACCCATCGCCTGCCCGCGCGAGAGGCCGGTGCTGCGCGCCGCTTCCATCTGGCCGCGCGGCACGCTCTCGATCCCGGCCCGCAGGATTTCCCCGTAATAGGCGCCGGTATTGAGGAAGAAGCCGATCGCCACCGCCTGCCAGGCCGTCACCTCCAGCCCGGCGAAGGGCAGGCCGGCATAGATGAAGACCAGCAGGACCAGCGGCGGCAGGGCGCGGAACAGGTCCACCCAGGCCATCAGCGGCCAGCGCAGCAGCGGGTGATGGATGGTCGAGAGCACCGCCAGGATCACCCCGCCCAGCAGCCCCAGCGGTACCACCAGCAGGGAGAGCAGAATCGTCTGCACCAGCCCGTCCAGCAGGATCGGCCAGGCCTGGCGCAGGATGTCCAGGCTGAAGAAGGCGGAAAGGAAATCGTCGAATGTCATCGGCCCGCCCTATCGCTTCCAGGCGAAGCGCGTCTCGATCCAGCGCCCGAGCAGCACCACCGGGACGAACAGCACCAGATAGGCGAGGGCACCGAGCGTCAGCGGCGTCGGGTTGAAGGAGAAGGAGACGCCGGCCTGCGCCGCCCCCAGGATCTCCTGCACCGCGACGACGGAGGCCAGCGCCGTCCCCTTGGTGATGGCGATGGTGCGGTTGGTGAGCGGCGGGATGGTCATGCGCAGCGCCTGGGGCAGCACCACCATGCGCAGGGTTTGCAGGAAGGTAAGGCCGGTGGAGCGCGCCGCCTCCCACTGGCCCTTCGGGACGGCGGTGATGCCGGCCCAGAAGATCTCCTCGGCGAAGGCCATCAGCACCAGGGAGAGGGCGAGCCAGGTGGAGGCGAAGCCGGTCAGCGAGAACCCCGCCGCCGGCAGGCCGAAGAACAGCAGCGTGATCAGCACCAGCGGCGGCAGCGCCCGGAACAGGTCCACCGCGAAGATGATGAGCCAGTTCAGCACCCGAATGCCGAAGCTGCGCAGCACCGCCAGCAGCAGCCCAGCGACGAGGCCCGTCACGACGATGCAGAGGGCCAGCAGGACCGTCAGCCAGAAGCCTTCGATGATCTTCGGCAGGTATTCCGCCGCGACCTTCAGGTTGAAGAAGCTGTCGAGGAAGCGGTCCCAATTGCTCATGGCGGCTAGTGCCGGTCGATCTGCCGGATGAAGGCCCGCGTCCGCTCATGCTGCGGATTGCCGAAGATCGCATCCGGCGGGCCCTGTTCCAGGATCATGCCGTCGGCCATGAACACCACCCGGTCGGCGGCAGCCTTGGCGAAGCCCATCTCATGGCTGACCACCACCATGGTCATGCCGTCCTCCCGCAACTCCCGCATCACGGCCAGCACGCCGCCCACCAGTTCCGGGTCCAGGGCGCTGGTCGGCTCGTCGAACAGCATGACGCGCGGCTCCAGCGCGATGGCGCGGGCGATCGCCACCCGCTGCTGCTGCCCGCCGGAAAGCTGGCCGGGATAGTGGTCCGCCCGGTCGGAGAGATGCACCCGTTGCAGCGCCGCCCAGGCCCGCCGCTCCGCCTGCTCGCGCGGCAGCTTCTGCACCTTGCGCAGCGCCAGCAAGACATTCCCGAGCGCGGTCATGTGCGGATAGAGGTTGAAGGACTGGAACACCATCCCGATCCGCTGCCGGGCCTTGTTAATGTCCGTGCGGCGGTCGAGCATGTCGATGCCGTCCACATGGATGCTGCCGCTGCTCGGCTCCTCCAGCCGGTTCAGGCAGCGCAGCAGGGTGGACTTGCCGGAGCCGGAGGGGCCGATGATGAAGACCAGCTCCCGCTCCGCCACCTCCAGATCCACGCCCTTCAGCACATGCAGGGGGCCGAAATGCTTGTGGACCCCCTGCGCGCGAATGATGGGCTCAGGCATCAGCCGCAGCGCGGCTCATGCGGGGTCGGGTCGTAGCCCGGCAGGCCGGGCGGGCCGTAGCCGGGGAAGACCACCCGCTCCGCATCGTCCGGCTTCGGCGCGACGCCGAACCAGCGCTCGGAGAGGCGGGCGATGGTGCCGTCCTTCTTCATGCACTCGATCACCTCCTCCACCTGGTTGCGCATCGCGGCGCTGTCCTTGCGGAAGGGCGTGCCCCAGTGATAGCGCGTGCCGGGCAGCACCCAGTCGGCGACGAATTGCGGGGTGCGGCTGGCGCTGTACTTGATGACGGTGTTGCCGGACAGGTTCGCATAGGCCCGCCCCTGCAGCACCGCCTGCACGGCATCCGGCTGGGTGTCGAAGGCCAGCAGGGTCAGGTTCAGCCGCTCGGCATTCTCGCGCACCCAGCGCTCATAGGGTGTGCCCTTGTTCACGCTGATCGCCTTGCCACGCAGGTCCTCCTCGGACCTGATCGGGGGCGTGCCGCGGCGGATGCCGAATTGCAGCTCGGTCCAGAGATAGCCTTCGGTGAAGAGCAGATTCGCTGCCCGCTCCGGTGTCACCGTGGTCGGCGCGCAGAGGAAATCGTAGCGCCCCGCATTCAGCGCCGGGATCAGGCCGGAGAAGCTGGCGGACTCGATCACAATGCGCCGCCCCATGCGCTTCGCCACCTCCTGGAACAGGTCCACCTGGAAGCCCTGCACCCCGCCATCCAGCTTCGGGTAGGCATGTGGCGCGAAGGTGCCGTCCACCCCGCAGCGCAACGGCGGCTGGTCGGCCGGCGCGGTCTGCGCAAGGGCGGTGCCGGACAGGCCGGCCGAGATCAGTAAGGCAGCGAGCGAAGGGCGCATCATCGGCGTCTCTCCCCCAGGTGGGCATCCCTGGCCACGCACGATCCGCCATTCCCCGAGGGGGCGCAACCGTTCCCCTCCGGCTTTGTGGACGGTTTCGCACCAACTCTGCCTACGGTGCGGGCAGGTGGAGAGGTCATTGCCACGAAAACGCCCCAGGCCCGGCCCGAAGCCGCCGTCTGCGGGGGGTTATTTCCCTCGTGACGGGCCGCTTCGGCCCATTGAGCCGGGGAGCACCATCCTCATGCAACGCATCGCCTGTGCCCTGATCGGGAGCGCCCTTGCCGTGATCTGCTGCCTCGTCGCCCTGCTGCTGAGCGACGCGCTGGCACCCGGCCGGGTGCCGCCGGTGGCGGCCTTCTATGCGGCCTGTGTGGCCGGCGCCCTGCTGATCCTGGGCCTGGTCCTGCTGGAGCGCCGCACCCCGCACGGAATGCCGGTGGAGGCGGGTCAGCCCTTCTCCGGGTAGAGTTTCCGCAGCCCCGCCTCGGAAGCCTCGCAGCGCCCCCTTTCGGTGATGAGGCCGGTGACCAGGCGGGCCGGGGTCACGTCGAAGGCCGGGTTGGCGGCGGGGCTGCCTTCCGCCACCACCCGCACCGTCTCCAGCCGGCCATCGGCGGTGCGGCCGGTCAGTTCGGTCACTTCCGCTTCCGCCCGTTCCTCGATCGGGATCTCCGCCACCCCGTCCCGCACCCGCATGTCCAGGGTGGAATGGGGCAGGGCGACCCAGAAGGGGATGCCGTTGTCCCGCGCCGCCAGCGCCTTCAGATAGGTGCCGATCTTGTTGGCAACGTCGCCCTGGCGGGTCACCCGGTCGGTGCCGACGATGCAGATGTCCACCTGCCCGTGCTGCATCAGATGGCCGCCGGCATTGTCCGCCACCACGGTATGCGGGACGCCGTGCTTGCCCAGCTCCCAGGCGGTCAGCGCTGCGCCCTGGTTGCGCGGGCGGGTCTCGTCCACCCAGACATGGACCGGCAGGCCGGCATCATGCGCCTGGAAGATCGGGCTCAGCGCCGTGCCATAGTCCACGGTGGCCAGCCAGCCGGCATTGCAATGGGTAAGGACGTTCACCCGCTCGCCCGGACCTTTGCGGGCGGCGATCTCCTGCAGCAGCGGCAGCCCGTGCTCGCCGATCCGGCGGCAGGTCTCCACATCATCCTCGCAGATCGCCGCCGCCTCGGCATAGGCGGCGGCCACGCGGTCCGTCGGGGCCAGGTTGTGCAGCGCCGCCCGCATCCGGTCCAGCGCCCAGCGCAGGTTGATGGCGGTGGGGCGCGTCCTGCCCAGCATCTCCACCACCCGCTCCAGATTGGCGGTGGAGGGGTCGCGCCGCAACGCCAGCGCCACCCCATAGGCGGCGACGGCGCCGATCAGCGGCGCCCCCCGCACCTGCATGGTGCGGATGGCATGCGCCACCTGCTCCTCATCGGTCAGGCGCAGGATGTCGAGCGACCAGGGCAGCTTGGTCTGGTCGAAGATGCGGACGGTCCAGCCATCCTCATCCACCCAGACGCTGCGATAGGGCTTGCCGTCGATCTTCATGATGGGCCTTTCCGCAATGGCGCCGCGCGGGCCGGGATCGGGCCCTCCCTACCAGATCCGGGGGAAATGGGGAGGCGCCGCGCCTCAGGGCTGGAGTGTCCCGGCCCTGGCGGCCCGGTGCTCGGCGCGGGCAGCCTGCCAGACCTCCCGCGCCGCATCCGCATTCATGGCGGCGATCCCGAAGCCCACGACCAGATCCGGCCAGATGGAACTGGTGAAGGCGGTCACGAAGCCTGCGGCGATGATGGCGATATTGGCGATGGCATCGTTGCGCGCCGAGAGGAAGGCGGCCCGGGTGAGGCTGCCCTGATGGGTGCGGAAGCGGACGAGCATCACGGCGCAGGCCAGGTTGACCAGCAGCGCTCCCGTGCCGGCCAGGGAGAGCGGCACCGGCGCTGGCGGCACCGGCAGGCTGAACTTGCCCCAGGCGGTCCAGAGCGTCGCCAGGCCGGGGATCAACAGGATGCCGGCCAGCCCCATGCCCAGCCGCGCCCGCGCCACCGCCCCCCAGCCGAGCGCCGCGAGGATGAGCAGATTGACCGAGGCATCCTCCAGGAAGTCCACGCTGTCGGCGAAGAGCGAGACCGAGCCGATGGCGACCGCCACCCCGAATTCGACCCCGAAATAGCCCAAATTGAGCAACGCCACGCACAGGACGGCGCGCCGGAACCCGGCATCGGCCTGGGCCTGTGTCGCCTGCATGGCAACCGGCTACATCCGCTGGTGCAGTGCGCAGACCAGGGTGAAGAGACGCCGGGCGGTTTCGAAATCCATGCCGATGCGGCCTTCCAGCCGTTGCAGCAGCAGCGCCGCACCCTCGTTGTGCAGCCCGCGCCGGCCCATGTCGATGGCCTGGATGCGGGCTTCCATGCTGCCCTCCATCACCGCCCGCTCATGGCTTTCCACGATCAGGTGGTAGTCCTTGATGAGGCGGCGGAAGGGGCCGAGGGCGAGGACGATGGCGCGCACCGGCACATCCGCCGCATCGCGGATGTCGAAGGCCAGGCGCCCCTCCCGCACGCAGAGATGCAGTACGAAGGGGCCGCCCGGAACGCCCTGCGGGTCGAAACGGTTGCCTGCCAGCAGGTCGGCGACGGCTTGGTTCCGGTCCGCCTCCGCATAGGGGGAGGGCAGAGGGGTGGCATCCGGCAATTCAATCCGCGCCAGGCGGCGCGGACCGGCCATCGCCGCTTCCCTTGCCGCCGGCACGGTCGCCGCTTCAGCCATCCCTTCCTCGGAACGGGTCAGGATCGGGCACGGGCATGGGCTCCTCCCCCATGAAGCCGAGGGATGTCATCCAGCCGACCACCGCCCCCTTCACCGGCCGCAGCATCAGGGTGCAGAGGAGGGTGAAGAGCGGCAGCCACACCACCATGTGCAGCCACATCGCCGGCTCATAGGCCTTCTCCACCCACAGGGCGAGCGGCACCAGCAGGTGGCCGGCGATGAAGATGGTGAAGTAGGGCGGGGCGTCATCCGCCCGCAGCCGGCCAAGCGGCGCGCCGCAATGCGAGCATTCCGGAACGACCTTCAGGAAGCCGTCGAAGACATGGCCCTCGCCGCAGACCGGGCAGCGGTTGTGCAGGCCCCGTCGCATCGACACCCAGAGCGGCTGGGTATAGGGCAGGGCCTTGGCGGAGCGTTCGGGCTCCCATTTCATCCGGCAATCCTCCGGGATTGGTTTTGGTACGGCGTGGTCGCGGGCTACCGGAAAGCCTGCCGGAGCGGCCCATGCCGATTGTGCGTTGCAATATCGTCTTTCCATGCCCGAAGGACAAGCGCCGCATCACAGTCCCGCGTTCCCCGCGGGGCTTGCGCTCCGGACCGGAACCGCGCGAGGCTGCCGTGATGGTCGAGCGCATCCTGGTCATCAACCCGAATAGCTCGGTCTCCTGCACCCAGGGGATCGCCGCCGCCCTGGCGCCCTTCGAGGCCCCCGGCCTGCCCCGCTTCGAGGTGACGCGGCTGGCGGAAGGCCCGCCCGCCATCGTCACCTGGCGGGACTGGTACGGGGTGGCGGAGCCGCTCTGCCGCCTGGTGGAGCGGGAGAAGGCGGCTGCCTATGTCATCGCCTGCGTCTCCGATCCGGGGCTGGAGGCGGTGCGGATGGCGACGGACAGGCCGGTGCTGGGCATGCTCCGCTGCGCCGTGGCCGCGGCGCTGACCCGCGCGGAACGCTTCGGCATCATTGCCTTCATGGAAACCAGCCGCCCCCGCCAGCGCCGCATCCTGCAGGCCATGGGGGTGGAGGCACGGCTCGCCGGCTATGAGCCGCTGAACCTCCCCATGGAGGTGCTGACCGACCCCGTCGCCCCCCGCGCCCGCATTCAGGAGGCGGCGAGAACCCTGGTGTCCCAGGGCGCGGAGGCGGTCATCCTGGGCTGCGCCGGCCTGGCCGGCCATGTCCGTGCCGCCGAGGATGCCGCCGGCGTTCCGGTCATCGAGCCCTGCCAAGCCGCCGGCGCCATGGCGCTGCTCGCCACCCAGGGCGGGCGCGCCCTGCCGCGGCAGGTGGCGGCCTGATGCCGCGTGGGGTCCTGCTGGTGGGCACGACCCTCGGCCTGATGGCCCAGGCCCGTCCGGACCGCGGCGCGGCGGAGCCCGCCGCCTATGAAGGCGCGTCGGAATTGCTGGAAGCGGCGCTGGCCCGCGCGGTGCGGGAGCCGGCGCTGCTGCCGCAGCTCTCCGCCGCGCTCGGGCGGCTGGGCCGGGTGGCGGACGCCCCGGCCGATTGAGGGCGGCCGCATCACCTTCCGCCCATGCCGCCGTATGACCGCGCCCGGCGCGCGGAGCCGGCCCTGCCGGATCGGCGAACGGCTCCGGCGCCGAAGGAATCGCATTCCATTGGAACCGGCCGACCTCCGCGCCGCGGGGAGGTGCCCATGACCAGGAGGGGCGGCCTCCCACCCGATATGGCCAACCGGCAGGGGGGGCGCTGCTATCGTTGCGGGTTCTGGCCCATGCTGGTGCTGCCGCGCGTGCCGCTCGGCCGGGAGCTTGCCGTCTCCTCCGGCCTGCCGACATCCGGCTGAAAGCTCTGGCGCTGCTGCTGGAATATCTCGATCCCCGGCTGCTGCGGACGGGGATCGCCACGGGCGTCGCGCGCGGCATCGAGAAGGCGGTCCCGCGCCACATCCCGCTCCAGGCTGCGGGAGGCGCGTTCGGCCGGCGTCTGCGCCGCCGCGGGAGAGAGGGAGGCGAGAAGGAGCAGGACAAGGACGGCACGCATGGGGGGATCCTCCTCCGGTTTCCGGCCGGGCGGGGGCCGGGCCGCCTACTCCGCCGCCTTCGCGGGCAGCGCCCACTCCGCCGGCGGCTCGCTACCCACCTGCGCGGTGATGCGCCCATAGGCCTCCGGCCGGCGGTGGCGGGCGAAGTCGAAGATGGTGGTGCGGCCGAGGCGGCACATCTCCAGGTCGCAATCCGCGACGATCAACTCGTCGTCCCAACTCGTCGCCTGGGCCATGATCTCGCCCTGCGGGTTCACGATGATGGAATGGCCGAAGAGCTCGTGCCCGTCCTCCGTCCCCGCCTTGGCGACGGCGGCGGCGAAACAGGCATTCTGGTAGCAGCCCGCCTGCACCGAGAGGTGGCTGTGGAAGACGCGCAGATGATGCGCCTCGAAGCCGCGATTCTCCATGTTCAGGCTGGGCGTGTTGTAGCCGAGCATCACCAGCTCGACCTGCTGCAGCCCGAGTACCCGCCAGGCTTCCGGCCAGCGCCGGTCGTTGCAGATCAGCATGCCGATATTGACCTGGTTCTGCCCGACCGGGGCACGGACCACGGGGAAGCCCAGATCGCCGACCTCGAAATACCGCTTCTCCAGATGCTGCACCTTGCGCTGCGGGTCGTATTCCGCATGACCGGGCAGGTGCACCTTGCGGTATTTCAGGACGATCTCGCCGCTGGGATGGACATAGACCGCGGTGTTGAAGCGGCGCCCTTCCGGCGTCTTCTCCGCATAGCCGAGATGGAAGCCGATGCCGTATTTCCGCGCCGCCTCGAACAGGGGCGCCGTGGCGGGGGAGGGCAGCGCCGTCTCGAACCAATGGTCGGCGCGGGCGATGTCCTCCTCGTACCAGCGCGGGAAGAAGGTGGTCAGGGCCAGTTCCGGGTAGACCACCACCTCTGCGCCGCGCTTATGCGCCGTCTCCATCAGCCGGACCATGCGGCCGACCGCCACATCGCGGCCCTCCGCCTTCTGGATGGGGCCAAGCTGCGCGGCGGCGAGGGTGAGGCGGCGGGGCATGGCGGAGGTCTCCGTCAGAAGATGTTGTTCAGCGCCCGCTTGGGCGAATTCGGCTCGGTGCTGGAAGGCAGGGATTCCAGCGCCTGGCGATAGGGGATCGAGACGGCGCGGCGCCGTTCCCAATTCGCGGCGTAGCCCGCTGCCAAGGCCTCGTCGCGCAGGATCAGAACGTTCTCCGCGTTCCGGTCCTGGGCCGCGCGGGTGAAATTGAAACTGCCGGTGATGACCTTCTGCCCGTCGATCACCATGACCTTGTTGTGGGCGAGCCCCGGCGGATCGTCGATCAGCACCGGGATGCCGGCATGGGAGAGGAAGTCGCCGGACCCGTAGCGCTCGGTCAGCTGGGACTTGTCGAGGATGACCTGCACCTCGATGCCGCGCCGCTTCGCCGCGACCAGGGCCTGGGCGATCGGCGGCGAGGTGAAGCTGTAGGCCTGCACCAGCACCTGCCGCTGCGCCTGGCCGATCTCCCGCACGATCAGCTCCGTGCAGTTGCCGCCCGGGGTGAAGCAGACCTCCCAGGCCGGCATGGTGCCGCCGCTGGCATAGGGGCCCGGTCCGGCGGCCCGCTCCAGCCACCACAGAGTTCCTGCCCCGGCCAGCAGCGCCACCGCGAGCATCAGGACCAGCGCCATGCTCCCGCCGAGGGGTGCCCTGGCGCGGGCCGGCGGTGGCTGCGGCGCCTGTGCCGGCGGCACGGATCCCTGCCGCCACCAGGGGGAGCGTGGCATGGCCCGGCTCAGTCCGGTGCGATCGCGCCGACCTGCTCGACGATCGGCCGGTACCATTGCGGCCGGCGGTGGGCGGCGAAATTGAACATCTTCTCCTTGCCCTGGCGGCAGGCGTCGAAGTCGACATCGGCGACGATCACCTCATCCTCCAGCGTCCTCGCCTGGGCCACGACCAGCCCGTTGGGATCCACGATGCAGGAGCCGCCGATGAGGCCGGAGCCGTCCTCCACCCCTGCCTTCGCCACCGACACGGCCCAGGTCGCGTTCATATAGGCATTGGCCTGGACGGCGAGGGTGGAATGGAAGGTGCGCAGCTTCGCATCCTCCGCCGTGCCGCCATTCGGGTCGTAGGCAGCGGAATTGTAGCCGATCAGCACCAGCTCCACCCCCTGCAGGCCCAGCACCCGCCAGGCTTCCGGCCAGCGCCGGTCGTTGCAGATCAGCATGCCGAGGATGGGGGTGTTCCAGGATTCCGGCCCGCGGAAGGCAGGGAAGCCGAGATCGCCATACTCGAAATACTTCTTCTCAAGCTGCTGGTATTCCTGCCCCGGCCGGAACTCCTTCGAGCCCGGCAGGTGCACCTTGCGGTACTTGCCGAGGATGGTGCCGTCCGGCCCCACGGTGACGGCGCTGTTGAAGCGCCTGCCCTCCGGCGTCAGCTCCGCATAGCCGAGATAGAAGCCAACCCCGAGCGCGCGCGCCCGGTCGAAGAGCGGCTGCACCTGCGGGTTGGGCATGGACCGCTCGAAGCAGGCCAGCAGTTCCGGATCGGACTCGTCCATCCACCAGCGCGGGAAGAAGGTGGTGAGGGCGAGCTCCGGGAAGACCACCAGCTCCGCCCCCTGTGCCGCGGACTGCTCCAGCAGGGCGATCAGGCGGCCGAGGGTCCTGGCGCGGGTGTCGGCGCGCTGGGTGGGGCCCATCTGGGCCCCGGCGACGCGCAAGCGGCGCGGCATGGGTCAGTCCTCTCCGAGATAGGTGTCGCGATGCTGCCGGGGCACGAAGCGGCCGGTACCGGGCTTCGCCAGCACCTGCTTCCCGTCCCAGATGCAGCGGCCGCGCAGATAGGTGGCGGCGACGCGGGCCTTCATGGCCCGGCCGTCATAGGGGGACCAGCGCGCATCCTCGCGGTCGCGGATGTCGCGGGCGTCGAAGACGAAATCGCCCTTCTCCAGCACCAGCAGGTCGGCGTCGGAGCCGATGCGGATCGCGCCCTTCTTCGGGAAGAGCCCGTGGAAGCGGGCCGGGCGCTCGGCGCAGTAGCGGGCCATGAGGGTGGGCGACAGCCCACGCTCGGCCAGCAGGGTGAACATCAGCGGCGCGAAGCTCTGCAATCCGGTCAGCCCTGCGCCGGGGGCGAAGATGTCGCCGGTGTAGATCTTCTTCTCCCGTGGCCAGGGGGCGTGGTCGGTGGAGACATAGGCGATCTTGCCCGCCTGGAAGGCGCCCCACATCCGCTCCACCTCGGCAGCGCTGCGGAAGGGTGGGTTGCACTTCCCGAAGCCTTCCAGCCGGACGATGTCCTCCTCCGTCATGCAGAGATACTGGATGCAGGCCTCGCCGGTGGCCTTGCCGCCCATGCGGCGGAAGACCTCCGCGATCTCGAAGCCGCGGGCCAGGGAGGAATGGGCGATATGGACATGCGCGCCCGTCTCCAGCCCGATCTCGAAGATCTCCAGGTCCGCCATGCTCTCTGCCAGGGGTGGGCGGGTGCGGCAATGCATGATCGGGTCGGTGCGGCCGGCGGCCCTGGCTTCCTCGGTCAGGCGGACGACCAATTCCTGGTCCTCGTTATGGACGGCGACCATCAGGCCGGTCTTGGCGATCTCCCGGAAGGCGGCGACCATGGTGGGGTGGTCGATGCGCGGGAAGCGGACCGGGTCATATTCATAAGTGGAGAGCTTGAAGCTGCAGGCCCCCGCTTCCGCAAGGCCGG
>CALGVL010000050.1 GCA_937930165.1 uncultured Acetobacteraceae bacterium | reverse complement strand
CGCGTCGTCGATCGCGCCTCCCCCGTCACGCCGCGCCTCGCCCTCGGGCGCGTAGCCGGTGCCGCCCAGGCTGACGCTTCCGCTGGCGGTGACGACGCGGCGCACCGTCATCTCGTTCCGCGTCAGCGTGCCCGTCTTGTCGGAGGCGATGACATCGGCCGAACCCAGCGTCTCGACTGCCGCGAGCCGACGGATGATGGCGTTGCGCCCGGCCATGCGCTGCACGCCAATGGCAAGCACCGCCGTCACCACCGCCGGCAGCCCCTCCGGCACCGCCGCGACCGCGAGCGCCACGCCCAGGATGAGCACATCGAAGACCGCCCGGAGGCCGTGCACCTCCTCCACCAGCAGGATGGTCGCGATCATCACGATGGCGATGGCGACGACGATCTGGCCCAGCAGCCGGCCGACCCGGTCCAGCTCCTTCTGCAGCGGCGTGGTTTCCTGCGGCGCCGCCTTCAGCATGCCGGCGATGCGCCCCATCTCGGTCTGCATCCCGGTGGCGGTGACCACTGCCCGCCCATGCCCGTAGGTCACCGCGGTGCCGCTGAAGACCATATTGCCCCGGTCGCCAAGCCCGACCTCCCCGGCGATCGCGTCGCTGTCCTTCGGCACCGGCAGGCTCTCGCCGGTCAGGGCTGCCTCGGCGGTCTGGAGCGCGGTGGAGTGGATCACCCGCGCATCGGCCGGGACGGTATCGCCCTCCTCAAGGAGGATGATGTCCCCCGGCACCAGCTCGGCCGCCGGGATGCCCTGCTGCGTGCCCTCCCGCACCACCCTGGCCTGCGCCGCCGACATCTGGCGCAGGGCGGCTACGGCCCGCTCTGCCCGTGCCTGCTGGACATAGCCCATCAGCGCGTTGAGCAGCACGATGGCGAGGATCGCCAGCGCCTCATAGGGCAGGGCGGCGTCGCGCTCGGCCAGCCACAGCCCGGCAGAGACCAGGGCGGCGGCCAGCAGGAGGAGGACGAGCACATCCTGGAACTGGGCGAGGAATTTCCGCCAGCCCGGCACCGGCTTCTCGGCCGCCAGCTCGTTCCTGCCGCAGCGTGCGAGCCGGCGCCGTGCCTCCTCGCTGCTCAGCCCGAGCCGCGCATCCGTGCCGAGCCCGGCCAGGACCGCATCCACTGGTTGCCGGTAGGGGGCGGCCTGGGCCTGCGGAGCGGTTTCATCGTTCATCGGATTGTTCGCCTCGCCCTCCTAGCAGCCGGCAGCCCGGATGGTCGCGCCCGCTCCAGGCGTCAGGGCCGGCCTCATCACGGGATACGGAACCGCCGGAACCCTGGCAACGGAATGCGGTAGCAGAGGTTGCCCCCCACAGACGGCGGGAGACCCGGAGGCCGCCGGGATCCCTCCGCTCACTTGGCGTGCGCGCCGGGCCGCACGACATCCCATCGCGCCGCGGCGAGCGCTCCCCTTCGGGGCATCGCCGCGGCAACCGCTTCACGAGGAAGAACGATGCTCGACCGGGACGAGGCGCGGCTCAACCGCTGGTTCCAGCGCATGGAGAGATTGCTGCCAGCCTTCGCCGGCCGGTTCCTTGGCTGGCTGCGCAAGCCGTCGTCCCGCTGGGTCCGCATCCCGGTGGGAGTCATCCTGAGTGTCGCGGCCCTCTTCAGCTTCCTCCCGGTTCTCGGGCTCTGGATGCTGCCGCTCGGCCTCCTGCTGCTGGCCCAGGACATACCCGCCTTGCGACGGTGGACGGTGCGGGCGCTGGCCTGGTCCGAGCGCCGGTGGATCATCTCCAGGCGGCGGCTCGGCCGGCGCTGACGCCATGGCATCGCCCGGCGCTGCCGGTTTCCGGAGGGCTCCGCGCATGCAGGATTGCCCTCCTTGCCGATGCCGCCCCTTAAGAAGAGGCGTGCCGGGGCAGGGGCTGCAGCCGCAGCCAGAACACCGCCGCCGCCGCGACGGCCAGGAGGAAAAGGGAGAACCAATTCAGGGGATACCAGCCCAGGCGCTCCTGCAGGAAGCCGGCCATGAAGCTTGCGGTCGCGGTGGTCCCGAAGACCATGAAGTCGTTGAGCGCCTGCGCCTTGCCCCGCTCATTGGGGCGGTAGCAGGTGGTCACCAGCGTGGTCGCGCCGACGAACAGGAAGTTCCAGCCGATGCCGTTCAGGGTGAGCGCGACCCGGAAATTCCACGCAGTCATTCCCGCCAGGCCGGCCGCGACGCCGAGCAGCAGCAGCCCGATTCCCCAGGACATCACCGTCGTCGTGCCGTAGCGGGTGATCAGGTTCCCGGTGAAGAAGGCCGGCACGAACATGCCCATGACATGCAGGAAGATGACCCAGTGCGCCTCCGCATGCGGCAGGTTGCAGGCGACGATGGCCAGGGGCGATGCGCTCATCAGGAAGGACATGGTGCCGAAGGCCACCATCCCCGCGATCGCCGCCGCGATGAAGCGCGGCTGGGATGCGATCTCGCGCAGGGGGCGCGGTGCCGGCGCGCCGCCGGCATGGTCGCCCGCCTCCGTCGCTGCCTTCGTCTCCTGCACCCTGGGGAAGCTGATGAAGGACATGATGATGAAGACGGTGAGGTGTATGCCCACCATGCCGGCATAGGTGGCGAGGTAGAGCGGCACCCATTGGTCGTGCGTCCATCGGACCAGGCTTGGGCCGATGATGCCAGCGACGACGCCGCCCGCGGTGACCCAGGAGATCGCCTTGGCGCGGTGGGAGGGCGGCACCAGTTCCGTCGCGGCGAAGCGGTACATCTGCAGGTTTGCCACCGCATAGCCGAGGATCAGGCCGCCCAGGCACATCAGCACGAAATTCGCCGTGTACAGGCCAAGGCCGACGACGCCAGCCCCCGTCATGCCGAAGACCGATCCCACCCGGAAGCCGAAGCGCCGGCCCATGCGCTGCATGAGCAGCGAGGCCGGGAACACCCACAGCATCACGCCCAGATGCTGCATGGTGACGGGCAGGGTCGCCAGGTCGCGGTACGGATAGAAGGTCGCGACCGACAGCGCCGTGGCCGCGAACATCATCGTATTGCCGGCTTGGCCAATCGCCTGGCAGCAGGCCAGCAGGAACAGGTTGCGCCGCATCTGCCCGTCGAGGCGTGCCGCCGCGGATTCCTGCTGGCTCATCGGGCCGGGCTGCCCTGGCCGCCGGTCACCGGCAAGGCGCGTGTGGCCTTCGTCAGGCATGGAATCTTGTCTCGCAGGCAGGGTGGTGGGGAGCGAAGGAGGGGCGTCCGGCCGCAGGTTCGGCCGGCGGGTCAGCGATGCGGCGGCGGCATCTCCACGGGGCCGCCCGCCTGCTTCCAGGCGGTGAAGCCCCCGCCGATATGGGCGACATTGCCGAGGCCCATATCCTGCACCGTCTTCGCGGCGAGGGCCGAGCGCCAGCCGCTGGCGCAGTAGAACAGGAAGCGCTTCGGCTCGGCGAAGACCGGCTTCGCATAGGGGCTTTCCGGATCCACCCAGAATTCGAGCATGCCCCTCGGGCAGTGGAAGGATCCCGGGATCCGGCCTTCGCGCTGGATCTCGCGGGGGTCGCGCAGGTCCACGAACACCACGCCGCCATCCCCGTGCAGGCGCAGGGCCTGCTCGGCGGACAGGGTTTCGATCTCCGCCTCGGCCTCGGCCAGCAGCGCCTTGTAACCCTTCCTCACCGGTGGTCTCCCCGTTCATGGAGCGCCGCGAGCGCCACATGAGGCAATCCCGGCAGTGCACCGGCGTCGGTTCCGGTGGATTCCGGTTGACGCGGCCGGGCACAGCCGGTGATCATTCAATCATGAGATTGAGCGTATGAACGAGGGGCCGGCCCTGTCAAGCACCGCTACCTCCCCCAGGCACCGCCTGTTCACCCACTTCGCGGCCGTGGCGCGGGCGCTCGGCCATGAGCACCGGCTTGAGCTGCTCCACATCCTCGGCCAAGGGGAGCGGAGCGTGGAGGCACTGGCCGCGCGCTCCGGGCAGTCCTTCGCCAACACCTCCCAGCATCTCCAGCACCTGCGCCGCGCCGGCCTCGTCGAGGTGCGGCGCGAGGGCAAGCATGCGGTCTACCGCTTGGCGGACGACGCGGTGCTGGCCCTGCTCTCGGCCCTGCGCCGGGTAGCGGAGCGGAACCTCGCCGAGGTCGCGCAGATCATCGCCACCTATTTCGCCGACCGCACGCGGCTTGAGGCGGTATCGCGGGAGGAGCTGCTCGCCCGGCTGGAGGAAGGCAGCATCATCCTGCTCGATGTCCGGCCCGAGGACGAATACGCGGCCGGCCACCTGCCGGGCGCACTGAACCTGCCCCTCGACCGCCTGGACGCGGCCATCGCCACCTTGCCGCGCGACCGTGAGGTTGTCGCCTACTGCCGTGGCCCCTACTGCGTGCTGTCGGTCGAGGCGGTGGAGGCGCTCCGGGCGCGGGGCTTCAAGGCGCGCCGGCTGAAGGACGGCTTCATCGAATGGCGGGCGGCGGGCCTCGCCGTCGAGGCCGCATAGCCTCGCCGTTCAGAGCACAGGCAGGGGGCCGTCGGTCTTGACCTCCTCCATGACGGCATAGGTCCGGGTCTCGCGCACGCCGGGCAGGCGAGCAGCACCTTGCCGAGGAAGTCGCGATAGACCGCCATGTCGCGCACCCTCGTCTTGACGAGGTAGTCGAAGCCGCCCGCGACCATGTGGCATTCCAGCACCTCCGGCGCCCTGCGCACGGCCGTCGCGAAGTGGCCGAAGACGTCCGGGGTCGTCTTGTCGAGCAGAACCTCCACGAAGACCAGGAGGCCGAAGCCGAGGCGCTGCTGCGCATCCCCGACACCGCCACCCGCGACGCGCTGATCCGCGACAGGGTCGGCGGCGGGGACTGGCGCGCGCATCTCGGCCGTTCCCCCTCCCTCTTCGTGAATGCCGCGACCTGGGGTCTGGTGGTGACGGGCCGGCTGACCGTCGCCGGCAGCGAGGCCAGCCTCGGCACGGCGCTGACCCGCCTGATCGCCCGCGCGGGCGAGCCGGTGATCC
>CALGVL010000049.1 GCA_937930165.1 uncultured Acetobacteraceae bacterium | reverse complement strand
GGGTGTGTACCACTACGACCGCCGCGGGGAGATGATTCGCTGTCCCTGGCACTACTGGGAATTCGACATCCGCACCGGCAAGTCCTGGTTCGACCCGCGCCGCGTGCAGGTGCGGCAATTCCCGGCGGAGGTACGGAAGGGCGCGGCGCTGGTGGAAGGCCCCTATGTCGCGGAAACCTTCCCGGTGCGGATCGAGGACGATTACGTCATCATCGAAGCGTGAGCCGCGGCCCAGGCCCGATCCACTGCCGAGGAGCGGCTTCCCTTCCCCGACCCCCGGCCTCTATCGTGCCGCAAACAATGCCCTGGGGAGGGAGCGATGCCGATCACCGAGGAATTCCGGCCGGTGGGCCGGCGCGAATTGCTGCAGCTTCTCGGCCTCGGCGCCGCCGGGGCGGCATTGCTGCCGCAGGGCCGGGCCTATGCCCAGGCGCGGCGTGACACGCTGGTGATCGGCATCGACATCAGCGATACCGTCACCCTCGATCCCGTCCGGCAGGCGCAATACACGCCGCCGATGACGCTGGCCGCGGTCTATGACGCGCTGATGACGCTGGATCCCGGCGACTACATCAATCCCAAGCCGGCGCTCGCCACCGAATGGCGCCGCACGCCAGATGGCAAGGGCTGGCGCTTCACGCTGCGGGAGGGCGTGAAATTCGCCAGCGGCAGTCCGGTGACGGCCGAGGACTGGGCCTTCAGCCTCAACCGCTTGATCAACATGAAGGAGCAGACCCAGCAATACCTGAAATCCGTGGACCGGGTGGAGGTGGTGGACCCGCACACCATCGACCTCATCATGAATGATCCGGCCGCGCCGGTGCTGAACATCCTCTGTGCCCCGGCCTTCGTGGTGCTGGAGAGGAAGGTGGTGCAGCAGCATGGCGGCACCGATACGGCGGACGCGAAGGAGAAGGACAAGGCGACGGATTGGCTGAACCAGAACAGCGCCGGCACCGGCCCCTACCGCCTGGTGCGCTGGGAAAGGAACCAGCAGATCCAGCTTGTCCGCAACCCGCGCCACTGGCGCGGCGCGCCCGCCTTTGAGCGCGTGGTGATCCGCCATTTCAGCGACAGCGCGGCGCAGCTTCTGGCCATCCGGCGCGGCGATATCCAGGCCGCCTTCAACCTGATCCCGGAGCAGATCGCCACCCTGAAGGACGAGCGAGACATTCGCACCGAGCGCCTGCCCAGCCTCGATTTCGTCTATATGGCGCTGACGCAGGAGCCGGATTTCAATCGCGCCCTGGCGCAGAAGGCATGCCGCCAGGCGATCGGCTACGCCATCGACTATGACGGCATCGTCAACAGCATGCTGGGCGGTGCCGCGCTGCGGCCCGCACATTTCCTGCCCATTGGCGTGAACGGCAGCACTGACCAGATCGCTCGCGAGATAGGCTATCGCCAGGATCTCGACCGGGCGAAGCAGCTGTTGCAGGAGGGCGGCTTCCCGGACGGCTTCGAATTCGAGATCGCCTATGGCAATGCCGCCGTCGCCGGGGTGAGCTACCAGTTGCTTGCGCAAAAGATCCAGGCGGATCTCGGCCGCGTTGGCATCCGTGCGCGGCTGGCACCAATGGACCAGGTGAACCTCCGCACCGCCTACACCACCGGCCAGTCCAGGGGCGGCGTCCTGACCTTCTGGAATCCGCCGGCGGTGGAGAACGAACTCTGGGCCGCGGCGGTGGTGGAGCGCGTGGCCAGGCGCGTGCACTGGTCGCCGCCGGCCGAGGATGTGGCCCTGGTGAAGCGCGCGGCGGAGGAGCCGGACAAGGCGAAGGCCGCGCAACTCTGGATCGAATGGCAGCGCCGCATGGTGGATCAGGCGAACCACTTCATCCTGTTTCAGCCCATCTATCAGATCGCCGTGCGCAACACCGTGAAGGAATTCCCCCTGACCGCCGCGGGATGGCAATTGGAGATGGGACAGGTGAAGCCCGCTTGATGCGGGCGCATCACATCCATAACGGCTGCTGGCCGCCGATGCAGCGGAAGGAGCACACCCCGCCCCTCGCCTTCGTCGCGGCTGGCCACCGGCAACGGTCAGGCCACGATGCCCAAGCGTGCCAGGCGGTGCGCCTGGGCGGCATTCACCGCATGATCCGGCATTCGGCCCTCCGCAAGCGCCGTCACCTGCCGGACCGTGTCGAAAGCCTGGTGCTCGATCGCCTCCGGCGTCAGCCCGCCGATATGCGGCGTGGCGATCACCCTGGGATGCGCCGCCAGCGCCGGCGTCGGCATCTGATCCGGGGCGCGCCCCACATCCATCGCCGCCCCGGCGAGGTGCCCCGACTGCAGCGCAGCCAGCAACGCATCCTCATCCACCAGATTGCCGCGAGAGGGGTTCACGAAGAAGGCACCGGGCTTCATGCGCGCGAAGGCCGCCGCATCCATCAGATTCTCCGTCTCCTCCGTCGCCACCGCCAGGCAGACGACGAACTCACTCTGCCCCAGCAGATCCGGCAAGGGCAGCCACATCAGCCGCGCATCGTCGGGCCGCGCATAGGGATCTGTCACCAGCACCCGCATGCCGAGGGCCAGCCCAAGCTCCGCCAGATGCCGCCCAATTGCCCCATAGCCGATGATGCCGAGCGTGCTGCCGGCCAATTGGCGGCCCATCCGCACCTCCGGCACCTTGCCCCGGTGATAGCTGGCCGTCGCGGCGCCAATCCCGCGTGCCAGATCCACCATCATCCCCAGCACGAGTTCCGCGACCGAGGGAATGAAGCCCGGCGTCGCGCGTGTCACCAGCACGCCCTGGGCACTGGCCGCCACCAGGTCGATATTACGGATGTCCACCGCGCAGCGCAGAAAGGCGACAAGGTCGGGCGCATTCTCGAAGGTTTCCGCCTCGCCCGGTGACTGCCGGTAGGAGATGATGGCCTGGCAGCCCCGCGCCGCCTCCGCCAACTCCTTCCCCGCCAGATGACGGCCGCTGCCGTTCAGCCGCACATCGGCCACCTGGCGCAGCGCCGCAAGCGCCCGCTCGCCATAGTAATTCGCGAGCGCATCGGGGGTGTGGGTCAGATAGACCGTCAGGCGGTTGTGCATCGCCGATCCTCCCCTTCCATCTGTTCCTCCGCTTTCCGCTATGGCTAGACTAGCCTCAATCGGTTTCGGGAGGAGCGTCCATGGCGCCGTGGGCGCCCAATAGGTCCGGCAGGCCGTGTTCCGCTATGTGATCACCCGCCTACTGAGCGCGGCCGTGATGGCCATGCTGGCGACGCTCGTGGTGTTCCTGATCGCCAATACGGTGCCGGGCGATCCGGTCCTGGCGCAGCTCGGCGACATGGCCGCCAGCAATCCGGAGACGGTGGCGGAGTGGCGGGCGAAATGGGGCCTCGACCTGCCGCTATGGCAACGTTACGGCATCTTCCTACAAGGGCTGCTGCATGGCGATCTCGGCATCTCGATTGCCTCGCAGCGGCCGGTGCTGGAGGACATCGCGCAGTACGCACCGGCCACCATCGAGCTTGCGACCATCGCCTTCATCCTCGCGCTCGGCCTCGGCATCCCGCTTGGCATCGCCGCGGCGGTCTGGCGGGATAGTTGGGTGGATGCGACAGCGCGGGCGGTGTCG
>CALGVL010000048.1 GCA_937930165.1 uncultured Acetobacteraceae bacterium | reverse complement strand
GTGGCTTCCAGCTTGGCCCGTGCCTCGGCCAGCGCCGCCTCGGCCTCCTGCACCGCCGCCTGGGCGGCCTCAAGCTTCTCGGGCGGGATGCGGGCGGCAAGGGCCTGGTCGTGTTCCGCCGCCAGCCCGGCGCGCTGCGCCTCCAGCCGCTTCGCCCGCTGTTCTGCCGCGGCGAGGTCGGCCGCCGCCTGGTTGGCGCGGGCGGCGAGGGCGGCGGCTTCCTCCGTCGCCGCATTGGCAGCGCGCTCGGCGGCGCGGGCAGCGTCGGCCGCCTCGTGCAGCGCCGCCTCGGCGGCGGCGAGGCGCTCCGGCAGGCTGGCCTCGGCCTCGGTCAGGGTGCGGTCCTCGCGCTCCAGCCGGGATTCGGCCGCGGCGGCATCGGCCTCCACCGCCTCGGCATGGGCAAGGTCGCGCTCGATCTGGGCGAGGCGCTCGCTGGCGGCGGCCAGGGCCTCGCGCGCCCGGCGCTCCTCGGCATCCAGGCCCTCGGCCTCGATGCGGCGGCGTTCCAGGGCGGTGCGGGCGGCGGCCTCGGCCTCGCGCGGGCCAGGGATGGCCTTCTCGGCCTCGAAGCTGCGGATGGCGGCGGCTTCGGCCTCCGCCTCGGCGCGCTTGGTCGCGGCGGCGGCCTCGTCGAAGGCGGCCTGGGCCACGGAGAGCGCCGCCTGGGCCCGCGCCCGCAGCAGGGCGAGCCATTCCGCCTCCGCCCCTCGCACCAAGCCGGAAAGGTTGCGGTAGCGGTTGGCCTGCCGTGCCTGGCGCTGCAAGGACTGCCGCTGCACCTCCAATTGGCCGAGCAGATCCTCCGCCCGCGTCAGGTTGGTCTCCGCCTGGCGCAGCTTGAGCTCGGCCTCGTGCCGCCGGGCGCGGAGGCCGGCAATGCCCGCGGCCTCCTCCAGGACCTGCCGCCTTTCCTCGGGCTTCGCCTGGATCATGGTGGCGACGCGGCCCTGGCTGACCATGGCCGAGGCGCGCGCCCCCGAGCCGATATCGGCGAACATGGTCTGGACGTCGCGCGCCCGGACCTCCTTGCCGTTGATGCGGAAGGCCGACCCTTCGCCGCGGGTGATGCGGCGGGTGATCTCCAGCTCCTCGCTGTTCTGGTTCGGCGGCGGGGCGAGGCCGGCGGCCTCCTCCAGGTAGAGCGTGACCTCCGCCAGGTTCCGGCCCGGCCGCGTGGCCGTGCCGGCGAAGATCACGTCCTCCATCTCACCGCCGCGCATGGAGCGGGCGGAGGTTTCGCCCATGGCCCAGCGCAGCGCCTCGACCACATTCGACTTGCCGCAGCCATTCGGCCCGACGATGCCGGTAAGGCCGGGCAGCACCTCGACCGTGGTGGTCTCGGCGAAGCTCTTGAAGCCGGCGATGCGCAGCCGCGTCAGGGTGGCGCGCAGCGGGGCGCGCTCGGCCGCCGCCTCGTCCTCGGACGGGCGGGCCTCCGGCTGGTTCTCGGGCAGCGTCTCGGCGGGCGGGGCCTCCTCGGTCAAGCCTGCCTCGCCTCCGCGACGAGCTGCTGGAAACGGTCGAAGGAGATGGCGCCGGACTGCAGCCTGCTCTTGCCGCCATGCTGGAAGACGAAGCTGGGCGTCGCCTGGATCCGGAACTCCTGCTCGGCCTTCAGCCGCTCCTCCAGGATGGCGCGCGCCAGCGCCTGGTCCTGCCGGGCGGCATCGAATTGGGCACGGGGCATGCCAGCCAGTGCCGCGATCTTCGCCAACTCCTCGATCGGGTCGGTCCGGTTGAAGGCCCAACGGTTCTGGGAGGCGAGCAGGGCGCCGATGAAGCCCTCATACCGCTCCGGCGGCAGGGAGCGGGCGACCATGGCCGCGGTCAGCGCCATTTGGTCCAGCGGGAAGTCGCGCCAGACCAGGCGGACGGTGCCGGTTTCCACCAATTGCCGCTTCACCTGCGGGAAGGTGTCCCGATGGAAGGTGGCGCAATGGCTGCAGGTGAGGGAGAAGAATTCCACCACCCGGACCGGCGCATCCGGGCGGCCGGTGCCGCGCTCGGCGAGCCGCGGGTCATTGGGCGCGATCCCCTGGGCCAGGGCGGGACCGGCCAGTGGCGAGGCCGCCAGGGCGGCAAGGACGATGCGGCGGGGCAGGCGCATGCAGCCTCCGGGTAGTGCGGGGGATCGAATCCCCGGGAAGGGGCTAATCACGCTTCCGATAGACGCCCCGCGCGAGCTTTGCCAGCGCTTCGCGCAGTTCTCCCTGCGGAACGCTGGCGACCGCTTCCTCCACCGGGGCGGGCAAGGGGGCGGTGGCGGGGGGGCGGCGAGGGGCGGCGGAGGGGGTCACGGCCTGTTGAACGAAGCGCAGCCGCTCCACCGCCACCCGGCCGAGATGCCCGTTGATCCTGGCGATGAGTTGCGGGGCGAGATGGCTCAGCTCCATCGCCACCGGCCCGGCGCAGGCGATGGTCAGCGTCCCGCTGCCGAGGCGCAGCGGTTTGGTGACCGCGGCGAGTTGTGGCCCGACCACCTCCGCCCAGTCGGCCATCAGCAGGGCGCCGGCGGGGTTCCTCCGCTTGAAGGCGGCGCGGGTCAGGCGCGGCAGCAGGGCGCCGAGGGGGCGGGGCCCTCCGAAAAACCGCCGGTCTTCGTTATCACCGCCCATCCATGCCTCCGATCCCGATGCCCCCGGCTGCCTCCCTGCTCGCCTGGTATGATCGCCACCGCCGCGAATTGCCCTGGCGCGTCGCGGAGCCCGATCCATACCGCGTCTGGCTCTCCGAGGTCATGTTGCAGCAGACCACGGTGGCGGCGGTAGGGCCGCGCTTTGAACGCTTCCTGCAACGCTTCCCCACCGTGCAGGCCCTGGCGGGGGCGCCGGAGGCGGCGGTGATGGAGGAATGGGCCGGCCTCGGCTATTACGCCCGCGCCCGCAACCTGCATGCCTGCGCCAGGGCGGTGGCCGCCGCCGGGGGGTTTCCGCGCAATGCCGAGGGGCTGCGCGCCCTGCCCGGCATCGGCGCCTATACCGCGGCGGCGGTGGGGGCCATCGCCTTCGGGGAGCCTGTAGTGCCGGTGGACGGCAATGTGGAGCGGGTGGTGGCGCGCCTGTTCGCCATCGGGGAGGCATTGCCCGCCGCCAAGCCCAGGCTCGCGGCGCTGGCGCAGGGCTTCATGGAGGATCAGGCGGCCCGCGCCCGGCCGGGGGATTTCGCGCAAGGGCTGTTCGACCTCGGCGCCACCATCTGCACGCCGAAGGCGCCGGCCTGCGCGCTCTGCCCCTGGCGGGAGGATTGCGCGGCACGGCGGCGAGGCATCCAGGCGGAATTGCCGCGCAAGGCGCCGAAACGGGCGCGGCCGTTGCGGCATGGAACGCACTTCCTGCTGACGGACGCCTCTGGCCGGGCGCTGCTGCGCCGCCGCCCGCCGCGCGGGCTGCTAGGCGGGATGCTGGAACTCCCCGGCACGCCCTGGCGCGATGCACCTTGGGGCGTGGAGGAGGCGCTGGCGCATGCGCCGCTGCCGGGCCTCTCCTGGCGACGCCTGCCCGGCGTGGCGCGGCATGGCTTCACGCATTTCGAGCTGGAGATGGCGCTGTTCGCGGCGGCGGTCCCCGTGCTGGATCCGCCCGCCGGGATGGAGGCGCGGCCGCTCACCGAAGCCGCCGCCGCCCTGCCCACGGTGATGCGGCGGCTGCTGGCCCTTGCCGAGGCCGACGGGAGCGTGACAAAGGCAGGTTCCCGGTTTGTGGAGATGTCCAAATGAGTCTCGCCCTCGCCATGCCCCGCGCGCGTCATGCCGCGTGCTTCTGGGGCTTCGCCCTGCTCGGCTCCGCGGTACTGGCGGCCAGCGCGCATGTCAGCCTGCCGATGTGGCCGGTGCCGGCTACCCTGCAGAGCATGGCGGTGCTGCTCCTGGGCGCGCTGGGCGGGGCGCGGCTGGGGGTGACCGCGGTCGCGCTCTACCTGCTGGAAGGCGCGATGGGCCTGCCGGTCTTCGCTGGCGGCACCGGCGGGCCGGCGGTGCTGATGGGGCCGACCGCGGGCTATCTGCTGGGCTTCCTGCCTGCGGCCTGGATCGCCGGGCAGGCGGCGCGCGGCGCCTGGTGGCGCCAGGCGGCGCTGCTGCTGGCGGCGCATCTGGCGCTGTTCGTGCCGGGCGTGCTGTGGCTCTCCGGCCTCGTCGGGCTGGAGCGGGCCTGGATGGCCGGCTTCCTGGTCTTCCTGCCTGGCACCGTGGTCAAGACCGGCCTGGCCCTGGCGGTGCTGCGCGCGGTGCGGCGCTGAGAGCGGCGCGGCGGGGGCGGCCCCGCCGGACCGGGAGGCATCTCCTGGGGGCCGAGACATTGCCTCGGCCCCCAGGATGATTGCAGGCTAGGCCTCCGCCAGCCCCGCCACGGCCAGGATCGCGGCGAGGCCGGCGGACATGCCGCGCAGGCTCTCGCCCTTCTCCACATCGATCCACTCCTCCAGCGAATGCGCCCGGCCGCCGCGGCCGCCGCTGCCGATCTTGATGGCGGGAATGCCGAGGCTCATCGGAATGTTCGCATCGGTAGAGGAGTATTCGTGCTGCGGCGTGAAGCCATGCGCGGCGATGGCGGCCGTCGCGAATTGCACGATCTCGCTCTGCATCGGGGTATTGCCGGCGGGGCGGTCGCCGATCGGCTTCACCTCCACCGTGACCGGTCCCTCCCGCGTCGAGCGCGTGGCATTCTCCGCCGCGACGGCGGAATGGACGCCGTCCAGGAAGCGCCGCTCCAGCCTCGCCAGTTCCTCTGCGGATTGGGAGCGGAGGTCCACCTCCATCCACACCTCGTTCGGGATGGCATTCACCGAGGTCCCGCCGCCGAGCACACTAACGCAATGCGTGGTCTGCGGGTCGCGCGGCGCCTCGATCTCCGCCAGGGCCAGGCTGGCGCGGGCCATGGCATAGGCCGGGTTCACCAGGCCGAAGGCAGCGAAGCTGTGCCCGCCCGGGCCGCGGAAGGTGACGCGGAACCGCTTGCTGCCGATGCCGCCCACCACGATGCGGTCCATCTCCGGACTGTCCACGGTGAAGAAGGCCTGGATGCGGTCGCGGTAGCGGCCCTGGGTGAACAGGTGCCGGACACCGCGCAGGTCGCCCAAGCCTTCCTCTCCCACATCGCCGACGAAGAGGATGTCGCTGCGGGTGCGGATGCCCGCCTGATCCATGGCCCGGATGAAGGCAAGGTTCACCGCCAGGCTGCGCGTGTCGTCCCCGATGCCGGGGGCGAAGAGTTTTGTTCCTTCCCGCCGCACCCGCACATCCGTGCCGGCGGGGAAGACCGTGTCGAGATGCGCGGCGACAACCACCAGCGGCCCGTTGCCCGTGCCGCGGCGCAGGCCCATGACATTGCCTATCTCGTCCTGCTCCACCTCTTCCAGCCCATGGGCACGGAGCATCTCCAGATAGACGGCGGCGCGCTTCTCCTCCCCGAAGGGCGGGGCGGGGATTTCCGTCAGGGTGACGATGTCCTCGACGGTGCGGTCATGCTCCCGGTCCAGCACCGCGACGGCGGCGCGGAAGCGGGGATCGGCCATGATGGCGGCGATGGTTTCGGTGGCGTTGCGGGGCATGCTTCCCTCGGCGATCGGTGGCCCGTCATCGGCCGGCCGCCGAGGGGGCGTCAAGGGAGGCGTGGGACGCGAGCCTCAACCTCGCCCGGCGATCTCCGCCCGGAATTCGTCCAGCACCCTGAGCCGCCCGTCGCGGGTTTCGACATGCCAGAAGGCCCAGCCATTGCAGCTCGGCGCCTCCTGCACCTGGGCACCGACCTGGTGGATGGAGCCTTGCGCCTTGCCGCAGCGGATGGAGCCGTCCGCCGCCACCGTGGCGCTCCAGCGCCGGGCGCGGTCCACCAGGATGGTGCCGGGCGGGACCAGGCCGCGCTCCACCAGCGAGCCGAAGGGGATGCGCGGCTGCTCCCGCTTCATTTGCGTGACGCTCACCGCCTCCTCAGGCAGCGGCTGCACCGCGGCGATGCGGGCGGCGGCGGCATCGGCATAGGTCTCGTCCCGTTCCAGCCCGATGAAGCGGCGGCCGAGCTTCTTCGCCACCGCCGCCGTCGTGCCGGTGCCGAGGAAGGGGTCCAGCACCACCTCCCCCGGATTGGTGCAGGAGAGGATGACCCGGTGCAGCAGCGCCTCCGGCTTCTGGGTCGGGTGCAGCTTGCCGCCCTTGCGGTCGCGCAGCCGCTCCTGCCCCGTGCAGAGCGGGATGTACCAGTCGCTGCGCATCTGCAGGTCCTCGTTCAGCGACTTCATGGCGGCGTAGTTGAAGCGGTAGCGGCTCTCCGGCCCGCGCGCGGCCCAGATCAGCGTCTCATGCGCGTTGGTGAAGCGCCGGCCGCGGAAATTCGGCATCGGGTTCGCCTTGCGCCAGATGACGTCGTTCAGGATCCAGAAGCCGAGATCCTGCAGCGCGGTGCCGATGCGGAAGATGTTGTGATAGCTGCCGATGACCCAGATCGTGCCGTCCTTGCGCAGCACGCGTCGCGCCTCGGTCAGCCATTCGCGGGTGAAGGCGTCATAGGCGCTGAGGTCCTCGAACCGGTCCCAGTCCTCGTCCACGCCGTCCACCAGGCTGTCATCCGGCCGGCGGAGATCGCCTTTCAACTGCAAATTGTAAGGCGGATCCGCGAAAATCGCGTGCACCGAGGCTGGCGGCAATTGGCGCATCAGCGCGCTGCAATCCCCGACCAGGATCTGGTCGAGGGGCAGATCGAGCCCCGTCCCCACAGTAATCCCCCTAGCAATCCCCCAGGGACAGCATCGCGATCTCGAGTCGTCAGGTCAACTGAAGCTTATAACGGCCTGATCCACGGGTGAAAAACCGCGGCGGTGATGTGGGCAGGGGCCGTATCTGGCCAGCGCTTCCCGGTGCCGCTCGGTCGGATAGCCGGCATGGGCGGCGAAGCCATAGGCCGGCCAGCGCGGGTCGAGCCGTGCCATGGCCCGGTCCCGCACCACCTTGGCCAGGATGGAGGCGGCGGCGATGGAGAAGGAGAGCGCATCGCCTCCGACCACGCAGCGGACCGGGCAGGGGAGGGGCGGCGGCCGGTTGCCATCCACCAGCGCCAGTGCCGGAAGCCTGGGCAGCCGCGCCACGGCGCGGGCCATGGCCAGATGCGTGGCTTGCAGGATGTTGAGCCGGCCGATCTCGGCCACGGAGGCGGCGGCGATGCCGATCTCCGCCTGGCCCGCGGCGGCGGCGGCGCGCAGGGCGGCGAAGGCCTTCTCCCGCGCCGCCGGCCGCAGCCGCTTGCTGTCGTCGAGCAGCCGGGCGAGGCCTTCCGGCACGCCGGCCGGAAAGACCACTGCGGCGGCGAGGACAGGGCCGGCGAGCGGCCCGCGTCCTGCCTCATCCACCCCGGCGACGCGGCCGCCCGCCGCCAGTTCCAGGGCGAAATCGGGCATGGGGCGAAACTAGCGCCCGGCAGGGCGCCTCGCTACAGCAGGGCGAGCTGTGCCTCCGGCACCCTCCGCCGCGCCGGCGCATCCGGCACGGCGAATTGGCTGCAATCCAGCCCCTGGCCGCGCACGCCGGCACGGTTCAGGCCGAACCGCTCGACCGCCACCCGGAAGCGGCTGGCCAGCATCTCCGCATAGGGGCCGGTACCGGTCTGCCGCTTGCCGAAGCGGCTGTCATAGAGATTGCCGCCGCGCGTCTGCCGCACCAGCGCCAGCACCCGCGCGGCGCGGTCCGGCAGATGCGCGTGCAGCCACTCCTCGAACAGGCTGGCGATTTCCAGCGGCAGGCGCAGCAGCACATAGCCCGCGCGCGTCGCCCCGGCTGCGGCGCAAGCAGCCAGGATGCGCTCCAGCTCCGCGTCATTCAGGCCGGGGATCATCGGCGCCGCCAGCACGCCGACCGGCACGCCCGCCTGGGCCAGCGCCTGGATCGCCGCCAGCCGCCGCGCCGGCGCCGCCGCCCGCGGCTCCATCCGCCGCGCAAGCGCGGGGTCGAGCGTGGTGACAGAGATGCAGACATGCACCAGGTTCCGCCGCGCCAGCCTCACCAGGATGTCGAGGTCGCGCAGCACGCCGGCGGATTTGGTCACGATGGTCACCGGATGACCGAATCGCTCCAGCACCTCCAGCACCTGGCGGGTCAGGGAGAGGGTGCGCTCCACCGGCTGGTAGGGATCGGTATTGGCGCCGAGCGCCACGGGGCGCGGCACATAGCCGGGCTTGCGCAGCTCCTTCTCCAGCAGCGCCGGCAGGTCGGGCTTGAAGTAGAGCTGCGTCTCGAAATCCAGGCCGGGGGAGTGGCCCAGATAGGCATGGGTTGGCCGCGCATAGCAGTAGATGCAGCCATGCTCGCAGCCGCGATAGGGATTGATGGAGCGGTCGAAGCCGATATCCGGGCTGTTGTTCCAGGCCATTGCGCTCCGCGCGCGGTCCTTCAGCAGCACCGTCGGCAGCGGCGGGAGATCAGTGAAGTCCGGCAGCGTCCCCCAGCCATCGTCGAAGGCTTCCCGCGCCGTGCTCTCGAACCGCACGGCAGGGTTGGAGACGGCGCCCCGGCCCTTGCGCGGGCCGGGGAACATGGCGGAGTCTGCGTGCGACAGCCCGTCCGGCATGGCTCCCGTTCCTTCTCTGTTCGGAGGAACCCTGCCGAAGCCGCGGCATGTATGTCAAGAACGAAATAGGAACCTCCGGTTAAATCGGTGCCAGAACAAAGCCTGACCATCATCATCCCGGCCCTGAATGCGGCCCGCAGCCTGGCGGCGACCCTGGCCGCCTGCGCCGAGGCGTGCGCCGAGACGGTGGTGGTGGATGGCGGCAGCCGCGACGGCACTCCGGACCTCGCCCGTCGCCTGGGCGTGCGCGTGCTGGAGGGCGCGCCCGGCCGCGGCCAGCAACTCGCCGCCGGGGCCGCGGCGGCGGCAGGCGACTGGCTGCTCTTTCTGCATGCCGATACCCGCCCCGCTCCGGGCTGGGCCCTTGCCGTGCGGGCCTTCATGGGCGATCCAGTGAATGCCGCCCGTGCCGCCTATTTCGCCTTCGCGCTGGACGATCCCTCGCCCCAGGCGAGGCGGCTGGAGCGCCTGGTCGCCTGGCGCTGCCGGATGCTGGGCCTGCCCTATGGCGATCAGGGGCTGCTGCTCTCCCGCGCGCTCTATGACAGGGTGGGTGGCTTCCGGCCGCTGCCGCTGATGGAGGATGTGGATCTGGTTCGCCGCCTCGGCCGCCGGCGCCTCGTTGGCTTGCCGGTGCCCGCCGTGACCTCGGCCGAGCGCTGGCGGCGAGAGGGGGGGTACCGGCGCTCGGC
>CALGVL010000047.1 GCA_937930165.1 uncultured Acetobacteraceae bacterium | reverse complement strand
AAGGTGTAGAAGGCGCCGGTCAGGTTGGTACGCAGCACGCGGTTCCAGCTCTCCGCCGTATGCTCCAGAAAGGGCTGCTGCCGGCCGCCGGAGATGCCGGCATTGGCGAAGCAGCCATCCACGCGGCCCATCTGCCGTAGGGTCTCGGCAAAGGCGGCCTCCACCTGCGCCTCATCGCCCACATCGCATTGCAGTGCCAGCACGCGGCGGCCGGTGGCGGCCAGCACTTCCCGCGCTGCCTCGTTCTTGGCGGCGTTGGTGCCCCAGATGGCGATATCGGCGCCCGCTTCCGCCAGCGCCTTCGCCATGCCGAGGCCGATGCCCGAATTGCCGCCGGTGACCAGCGCCACCTTGCCCGTCAGGTCGAATGCCGAATAGGCCATGCGCCTCTCTGCCTCCCTCATGCCGCCCGGTTGAGGAGGCATGGTAGGCAGCGCTGCGTGCTGCAGGCTAGACCGGGCCGGCACGCGACCAGATCCGGACCGGAGCCAATGCCCCGCATCACCTTCGAGCTGCCCGACGGCACCCTTCGAACCCTGGACACCGATGGCCAGCCCACCGTCATGCATATTGCGGTGCGCCATGACCTGCCCGGCCTGCCTGCCGAATGCGGCGGCCAGTGCGCCTGCGCCACCTGCATGGTGGATGTGGACCCCGGCTGGCTGCCCCGCCTGCCTCCCGCCGGGCCGGACGAGGCGGACATGCTGGAGGATGCGCTCGGCACCGTGCCGCCGGAACGGCGCCTCTCCTGCCAGATCAGGATCGAGCCGGTGCTGGACGGGCTGGTGGTACGGGTGCCGGCGCGGCAGGGGTGAGTGCGGCGCTCTTTCCCCCTTGCCTCCGCCGCGCCATCATCGCAATCCGTCCACCGCATCCTGGCCGGCCGGGCGGACGAATGCCTAGGGGGAACGAGGGATGGAAACGAAGATCACGCGCCGCGGCGCGCTCCTGGCCGGGCTGGTGACGCCATTGGCCGCGCCCTGGGTCGCCCGGGCGCAGGGGCAGTACCGGCCGGAATACAAGCTCTCCGTGGTCGGCAACCGGCCGATTCCCTTCGCCGAGGGCGCCTTCATCTGGGCAGAGCTGGTCACCCAGCGCAGCGGCGGGCGGATCAATGTGAAGGTCTATCCCGGCAGCCAGCTCGTCGGCGGTGACCAGACGCGCGAATTGCTGGCCATGCGCCAGGGGGTGATCGACTTCGCGGTCCTCTCCACCATCAACATCTCCCCCCAGGTGCGGGAAGCGAGCCTGTTCCAGCTCCCCTTCCTGATGCCCGACCACCGGGCCTTCGATGCGGTGATCCGCGGTGAGCCGGGGCGCGACATCTTCGCCGTGATGGAGAAGCGGGAGGTGGTGCCCCTCGCCTGGGGCGAGAACGGCTTCCGCGAGATCAGCAACAGCAGGCGCGCCATCCGCACCCCGGCCGACCTGCGCGGCATGAAGATCCGTTTCGCCGCCGGCAACATCTTCAAGGATATCTTCGAGGGGCTGGGGGCCAATCCGGTGCAGATGTCCTTCGCTGACCTGCAGCCGGCGCTCTCGACCGGTGCGGTGGACGGGCAGGAGAACCCGATCAACCTGTTCCTCGCCTTCCGCATGGACACGCTGGCGCAGAAGCACCTGACCGTGTGGAATTACGTGAACGACCCGCTGATCTTCGCCCTGTCCAAGCAGGTCTGGTCCAGCTTCTCGCCGGCCGACCAGCAGCTCGTGCGGGAATGCGCCGAGGAGGCCGGGCGGCAGCAGATCGCGCTGACCCGCAAGGGCCTCGGCATGGACGATGCCGACCGCTCCTCCTTGGATGAGTTGGCCAGGCGCGGGGTCGAGGTGACGGTGCTGAGCGCCGAGGAGAAGCGCGCCTTCGCCCAGGCCACCCGCCCGGTCTTCGACAAATGGGCGACGACGGTCGGCAGGGATCTCGTGCGCAAGGCCGAGGCCGCGATCAAGGCCGTGTCGTGACCCCATTCCTCGCGTGAGCGCGGAACTCGATCCGGGCGCCGCGCCGCCCGACCCGCCGGTGCGGGTGCCGCTTTCCGTCGAAAAGGTGCTGGTCGCCGCCTCCATGGCGGCAATGGCGTTGATCACCGCGGCGAATGTGGTGACGCGCTACCTTACCGATGTCAGCCTGGCCTTCACCGAGGAATATTCGGTGGCGCTGATGGTGATCGTGGCGCTGCTCGGCACCTCGCTGGCCACCGCAGCGGGGCGGCATATCCGCATCGGCTACTTCGCCGATGCGCTGCCGCCGCGGGCGCGGCGCCGGGCGGAGATCCTGGCCCTGGCGCTGGTGGTGCTGATGTTCGGCATCCTGGCCGCCTGGGGCGCCAGCCTCACCTGGGACGAGTACCGGTTCGAGATCCTCTCCTCCGGCCTCGGCCATCCACAATGGTGGTACACGGGCTGGCTGCCCTTGCTCTCGGTGGCGGTGATCCTGCGGGCGCTGGGACGGATGCTGCGCCTGGCGCGCGGCCTGGACGGCTAGGCGATGACCGGCACCATCCTCTTCGCGGCTTTCGTCATCATGCTGCTGGCCGGCGTGCCGATCGGCGTGGCGCTCGGCCTGGCCGGGACGCTGGCGATCTGGCTGGCGGACCAGTCCATCGTCGCCGTGCCCACCAATGTCTATGCCGGCATTGCCAAATATCCGCTGATCGCCATCCCGATGTTCGTGCTGGTGGGCAGCGTCTTCGACCGGACCGGCGTGGCCCTGCGGCTGGTGCGCTTCGCCACCGCCGTCGTCGGCGCCGGGCGCGGTGCGCTGGCAAGCGTTGCGGTGCTGGTGGCGATGGTGATCGGGGGCATCAGCGGCTCCGGCCCCGCAACCTCGGCCGCGGTGGGCCAGGTGGTGACGCGGAGCATGGTGAAGGACGGCTATCCCCGCCCCTTCATCGCCAGCACGGTCGGCGCGGCGGCGGCGACGGACATCCTGATCCCGCCTTCCATCGCCTTCATCGTCTATGCGGTGCTGGTCCCCGGCGTCTCGGTGCCCGCGATCTTCATGGCGGGGATGTTCCCGGGCATCCTGGCCGGGCTCGCCATCATCGTGCCCATCGTCGTCATTTCGATCCTCAAGGATTTCGGCGGCAAGTCGCGGGACCGGGAGGAACTCTCCGTCTGGCAGACCTTCAAGGAGGCGTTCTGGGGCCTGCTGGCGCCGGTGGTGATTCTGGGCGGAATGCGCACCGGCCTCTTCACGCCGACCGAGGCCGCGGTCATGGCGGTGTTCTACGGACTGTTCATCGGCTTCGTGGTCTATCGCAGCCTGAGCCTCCGCGATCTCTATGAGATGCTGGTGGAGGCGGGCGAGCTTTCCGCCGTCATCCTCATCGTCATCGCCCTGGCCTCGGTCTTCGCCTGGAGCACCTCGACCCTCGGCATCGTGCAGCCGGTGGCGGCGTGGATTGTCGGCCTGGGGCTTGGCGAGTACGGCACGATCGCGCTGCTGATGCTGGTGCTGATCGTCATCGGCATGTTCCTGGACGGAGTGTCCACCTTCCTGATCCTGCTGCCGGTGCTGATCCCGATCGCCAATGCCTATCACTGGGACCTGACCTGGTTCGGCGTGGTCCTGACCATGAAGATCGCGATCGGTCAGTTCACCCCGCCGCTCGCGGTGAACCTGATGGTTTCCTGCCGCATCGCCGGCGTCACCATGGAAAGCACCATCCCCTGGGTGGTGTGGATGATCCTGGCCATGTTCGTGGCCCTGGCCCTGGTGGTCGGCTTCCCGGAGATAGCGCTCTGGCTGCCGCGGAATTTCGGCGGGCTTTGACCCTGGCAGCGGAAGGGGAGCAAGCTTTCATGCCCCCGCTCCGCACAGGGAGATCGAGAGATGCCCGGAACGGCACCGCCGAGCCCCGCCCCCCGCCTGGTGATCCTGCAACCCGAGGAGTCGCCCAGCTTCTGGCAGCCGGTGCCGGCGAACGGCTTCGTCCGCTGCCTGCTGGACCAGGCCAACACGGGTTCCGAGACGCCCTTTGCCATGGGCACCCAGACCGTCGATCCCGGCTGCCATGTGCGGGAGCACGTGCATGACGCCAATGAGGAGGTGATACTCGTCCTGGAAGGCCGGGGCGAGGCGCATGTCGAAGGGGCCCGCCACCCGATGGCGCCCGGCACCTGCTTCTTCTTCCCGCGCGGCCGGCCGCACGCCTTCCACAATACCGGCGAGGGTCCGCTCACCTTCCTGTGGCTCATCATGCCGGGTGGGCTGGAGACCTTCTTTGCCCGCATCGGCCGCCCCCGGACCCATGGCGAGCCGCCTCCTACCCCATTCCCCCGCCCCGCCGACGTCCTGCGAATCGAAGCGGAGACGGTCTTCGGCACCGTGCCGCCGCGCGGCTGACGCGTCATGGCCCAGCATTTCACCATCAACCTGCCGGATGGCGCCCGCATCGCGGTGGAGGCCGAGGGCCAGGGTCCGCCCCTGCTCCTCGTTTCCGGCCTCGGCGGCACAGGCGGCTTCTGGGAGCGCTGCCGTCCACTGCTGGCGGCGCGGTACCGCGTCATCACCCTGGACCAGCGCGGCATCGGCCGCAGCATCCGCGGCACCGCTGCGGTGACGGTCGAGCAACTGGCCGAGGATGTGGAGGCAGTGGCCGGCGCGCTTGACCTCGGGCGCTTCGCCCTGGCCGGGCATTCGACCGGCGCGGCCATCGGCCTGACCCTCGCCGCGCATGGCCGCATGCCGGTCTCCCACCTGCTGCTGAGCGGCGGCTGGATCCACGCCGATGCCTATATCCGCGCGCTCTTCGAGTTGCGGCTGGTGGTGCTGAACGGGGCCGGCCTCGCCGCCTATGAGCAACTCGGCCGCTTCCTGGCCTATCCGCCCGCCTGGCTGGCGGAGACCGGCGATTTCGGCCCGCCCATGGCGCCACCCGGCCCGGAGGAGGCGGAACGACGGGCACTCTGGACCGAGCGGATCCGGGCGCTACTTGCCTTCGACGGCACGCGGCTGCTCTCGCGCGTCGGCGCCCCCGTGCTGGTGATGGGCGCCGAGGACGATGCCATCATCCCGCACCACCACCAGCGGGAGATGGCGGCGCGCATCCCCGGCGCGCGGTTGCATGCCTGGACGCAGGGCGGACATTTCTACCCGGTCACGCGCGCGGCGGATTTTGCCGCCACGGCGGCTGCCTTCCTGCAAGGCCAGGGCTGACCGCCGCTCCCGATTCGTCTCAGTCACCGATTGCAAGGCGGTCAGAGCAAGATCGCCTGGGTGGATACGAGAAGCCTGTTGCCGGATGCCCCGAATCGGTGGACCGCCGCCCGCACAGGGGAAGGGTGGCAGCGAATCCTACCGCCTGCCTGGCCATCACCACCCGGCGATGGCCCGCACCGCCTCGGCCGCCGGCCGCGAAACGGACTGGAAGCCAGGGCTGGTGCGGGACCACCTGTCGGCTCCGGCAGCCAATCACAGGCGCTCGGGTGGGCCGCTTCGGCGCAATTCGCACGCGAAAGCTTGCCGTGAACCGGGTTATGCTCTTCAAAGGCAGGATCGGGTGGCCGCCGCTTGCTGCGACGGGTCCTCCGGCGCCCTTCGGGGCGCCCGGGCGGGCCGGTCGGTGCGATTGGATTCGCCACGGCCGCAGGAGGACCGACGAGTTCAGGATATGGCGGACAAGGATAGCTGGCGCTCCCGCAGGCCCCGCAAGCGTGGCTTCGACGATGATTTCCCGCCGCATGACAGCGGCTGGCCGCCGCCCGGCATGGCGCCCTCGCGGCCGATGACAAGCTTCGGCGGGCCGGAGGTCGGCGCCGTGGTGAAGTGGTTCAATGCCGAGAAGGGCTTCGGCTTCGTCGAGGTCGAGAATGGCTCCGGCGACGCCTTCCTGCACATCAGTGTGCTGCAACGGGCTGGCGCCGATTCCGTCAATCCGGGTGCGAATCTCCGGGTCCGGGTCGGCCCCGGTCAGAAGGGCCAGCAGGTCACCGAGGTGCTGGAGATCAAGGAGGGCGAGGCACCAGCTCCCTCCGGGCCGCGCTTCGGCGGCGGGCGCTCCTATGCCCCTGCCGGCAGCGGGCAGGAGATGCGCGGCACGGTGAAGTGGTACAATGCCCAGAAGGGCTTCGGCTTCGTCACCCCGGAAACCGGCGGCAAGGATGTCTTCGTCCACGCCACGGCGCTGGAGCGCAGCGGCATGCCGCCGCTGGCTGAGGGGCAGGCCGTCACCATGATGGTCGTGCAGGGCAAGAAAGGGCCGGAAGCGGCCTCCGTCCGCGGCGACTGAACCCGGCCTGCCGGCCCTCGGGCCGGCGCTCCGCTGACCGCTCGCCCGAGGCCGCGCCGCGGCTTCGGCGAGAAGTTGTGGGGCGGTCCCGGCCGGCTTGCACGACGCCGTCATGCGGCGGCGTCAGTCCTGATCCTCCACATCCTCAGCCTCGCCGATCAGGACGGTCCGGCGCTGCCCGTCCTTCTCCAGCAGCACCGTGCAAGACGGGCCGGATTCGTCGTTCACCTCCGTCACCTGCATGACGCGCCAGCCCGGTCTCTCCCGGGCGATGATCGCCTCGACTTCGTTTCTGTCCACCTCCCGCCTCCCTGTGACCGCCGGGATCGAACGCCGGTCCGAGGTCCGCGTTCGACCCGCAAGGGCACAGGAGAGCCGCTATGGACAGTCCGCAGGACAGGATCGCCGGGGATACGCCCCATATCGTGGTGTCAGGCCAGCAGGTGGATGTCGGCGATGCCCTGAAGAACCATGCGACGGAGCAACTGCGGCGGCTCTCGGCCAAGTATTTCGGCGGCGCCGAGAGCATGACCGCCACCTTCTCCCGTGCCGGCAAGAGCGCCTTCACCTGCACCCTGCGCATCCATGCCGCCCGCGGCCTGCATTTCGAGGCGGCGGCTGAGGATCCAAACGCCTATAACGCCTTCGCCGCGGCGCTGGAGCATGTCGCGAAGCAATTGCGCCGGCAGAAGCGGGCGCTGCGGGAGGACAAGCCGGTCAATCCGACGAAGGAGGGGCTGCTGTAGCGCCCTCCCCGCCGGAGTCGCGTCTCAGGTCGAGGTATCAGCCGGGCGCCGCACCAGGAAGCGGTAGAGCGCCAGCAGGATGATCGCCCCGACTACCGCACCAATCAGGCCCGCCCCCTCGCCGGGGCGATACCAGCCGACGGCTTGGCCGAGCCAGGTGGCGACCACGGCACCGATGATGCCGAGGAGGGTGGTGATGATGAAGCCGCCCAGATCCCGTCCGGGCATCAGGAATTTCGCGATGACCCCGGCGATGAGGCCGATAAGATCGGAAGAG
>CALGVL010000046.1 GCA_937930165.1 uncultured Acetobacteraceae bacterium | reverse complement strand
CGCGCGGCGCCCGGCGGCTGCTGCGCATCCGGCCGGACGGCGCCCTGCCCTGGCTGCCCGGCACGCCCGCCGCGCCGGCCGCGGAGGACGAGACGGAGCCGGAGGATGCCCTGGCCCCCGTTGCCGCCTTCAGCGGCTGGCACATCCTGCTGCCGCTCGCCATCCCGGAGGGCCCGGTGCAGGCCGAGCTGCTCACCGGCAAGCTGCGCGCCGTGGCGGCGGAGCGGCCCGTGGCACGGCTTCAGCTCACCGGCCCGGCGCCTGCGCTGCTCGCCCTGGCCGGCCGGCTCGCCGCCGACCTGCCGATGCCGCCGCCGCGCGCCGCGCTGGCAGAGGAGGGCCGGGCCCTCGCCCTCGGCGCCCCACCGCAGCCACGCCGCCGTGGCCCACCCCGGCTCGACGGCGCCGGCACGGTGGAGGAGGCGCTGCTGGCCGCCATCGGCCATCTGCTGGAGGCCATGCTCTACCACGCCCCGGCCTGCCGCCCCGATGCGGGGCCGGAGGGCGTGCACCAGATGCGGGTGGCACTGCGCCGGCTGCGCTCGGTGCTGCGGGCCTTCCGGCCGGCGGCGCGCTGCCCGGCGGTGGACGGCTTCGATGCCGGGCTGAAGGCCCTGGCCGGCCTGCTGGGTCCGGCGCGGGACTGGGACGTGTTCCTCGCCGGCATCGGTGCGGAGGCCGCCGCGGCCCTTGGTCCCGACCATCGCATGGCCGCGCTGCTAACGGCGGCGGAGGCGCGGCGTCAGGCCGCCTATGCGGCACTGCGGCAGGAGCTTGACGGGCCCGGCTTCCGCCGGCTGGTCCTGGACGGGCTGGCCCTATCGCTGCTGCGCCCCTGGCGGGACCAGCCGGCGAAGGAGGCGGCGGAGCGGCAGGCGCTGCTCGCCGCGCCGCTGCCGGCATTCGCCGCCGGGCTGCTGGACCGGCGCTGGCGCAAGCTGCGTGCCCGGGGCAAGGAGGTCGCCGGGCACTCCGCCGGCGCGCTGCACGAATTGCGCCTGACCGTGAAGCGGCTGCGTTACGCGGCGGAACTCTTCGCGCCGCTCTGGCCGGGCAAGGCCTCGCGCCGCTTCCTGAAGCGCCTCGCCGCGCTGCAGGAGGAACTTGGCCTGGCGAACGACACGGCGGTGGCGCGGATGCTGATGGGCTCGCTCTCCGGCGTGCCGGACTGGGCGGTGGGGGCGGTGGAGGGCTTCGCCGCCGCGCGCCTCGGGCGGGCACAGCGGCATGCGCTCTCCGCCTGGGAAGATCTGATGCTTGCGGCGCCGTTCTGGAGCGATTCCTGAACCTCGGCTTGCCGCGGGATGGCGGAGAATTTAACTGATGGTTGCGAAGGCCCGGCCCTTCGGGCTAGGCGTTCCACATGCGCGTCCGACGCATCTTCCGCCCCGCCCCTACCGATCCGCGCCGCTGGGCGCCCCTCGCTGCCGGCCTCGGTGCCGTCCTCCTGGTGGCGCTGCTGGCGGTGGCGGTGCCGGGCGACCTCTTCGGCTCCGCCCCGGAAGAACAATCCTGGAGCGCCCCGGCCGACGAGGTCCGGGTGCTGGATGGCGACACGCTCCGCCTCGGCGACCGCGTACTGCGCCTGCACGCGCTGGAGGTGCCGGAACGCGGCCGCGCCACCTGCCGCGGCGCCGGGGGCAAGCCGCAGGATTGCGCCGCCGCCGCAGCCGACCTCCTGGCCCGGCTGGTGGCGGAGCGGGATGTGGAGTGTCGGGTGCGGGGCCGGGACAGGCATGGCCGCGCGCTTGGAATCTGCCGCGCCATCGGGAACGGCGCCGAGGGGGTGGAATTGAACGCCTCCCTGGTCGCCGCCGGCTGGGCGATCGCCGACTCTGCGGCCCTGCCGGCCCTCGGCGCCATCGAGGCAGCGGCGCGGCAGGCCCGGCGCGGCCTCTGGGCCGCCGAAGCCACGCCGCCGGAGGCCTGGCGCCGCCGTTTCTGAAGTGATCCGCCGCCCTCCGGCGCGCGCCATGTTCGTGCTTTGGCCCGAACCGCGTTGCCAAATCCGTTCGGGCGACCGATATCTTGCGCCGCATCATGACGGCACCGCGGAAAGCGGAGCCCTGAGACCCTGGGGATTGAAGCACCATGAGCAGCTCGGCAAAATCGGCGGCGACGCCCACCGTGAAAGTCACGCTGGAGGGCACCAACCGCAGCGCCAGCTTGCCGCTGCTATCGGGCACCCTCGGCCCGGATGTGGTCGATATCCGCAAGCTTTACGGGGATCTCGGGATCTTCACCTATGATCCCGGCTATGGCGCCACTGCCTCCTGCGAGAGCAGCATCACCTATATCGACGGCGATGCCGGCGTGCTCCTCTATCGCGGCTATCCGATCGAGCAGCTCGCGGAGAAGTCCGACTTCGTCGAGGTCGCCTATCTGCTGATGAATGGCGAGCTGCCGAGCAAGCAGCAGCTGGAGGAATTCTCCCGCGGCGTCAGCCGGCACACCATGCTGCATGAGCAGCTCCGCCGCTTCTTCGACGGCTTCCGCCGCGACGCCCACCCGATGGCGGTGATGTGCGCCGTGGTCGGCGCCATGGCGGCCTTCTATCACGACACGCTCGACATCAACGATCCGGAGCAGCGGCGGATCGCCGCCTTCCGCCTGATCGCCAAGGTGCCGACGATCGCGGCCTGGGCCTACAAATACTCCATCGGCCAGCCCTTCATGTATCCGCGGAACGATCTCGGCTACGCTGAGAACTTCCTCTACATGCTGAATGCGGTGCCGGCCGAGCCCTGGAAGAACAACCCGATCCTGTCCCGCGCCATGGACCGGATCCTGGTGCTGCACGCGGATCACGAGCAGAACGCCTCCACCAGCACGGTGCGGCTGGCGGGCTCCACCGGCGCCAACCCCTTCGCCTGCATCGCCGCCGGCATCGCCGCCCTCTGGGGCCCGGCGCATGGCGGCGCGAACGAAGCGGTGCTGAAGATGCTGGCCGAGATCGGCCGGCCCGAGAACATCCCCGCCTTCATCAACGAGGTGAAGGACAAGAACAGCCACACCAGGCTCATGGGCTTCGGCCACCGGGTCTACAAGAATTTCGACCCGCGGGCGAAGATCATGAAGGAGACCTGCCACGAGGGCCTGGCCGAACTGGGC
>CALGVL010000045.1 GCA_937930165.1 uncultured Acetobacteraceae bacterium | reverse complement strand
TCCGCTTGTCCAGGTCCGGCTCTTCGAAGCCGGATTCGCGGCCGAGCGCGCGGTGCCGCTCCAGCCGCTCCCTGAGCGCGGCGAACGGCGCCGCCAGCGGCATGGTGTTCTCGGCCAACAGCAGCGGCATCACCGTCGGCTGGGCCCAGCCGGTCGCCGGCAAGACCAACCTCGTCATCACCCTGATGGACAACCTCGGCCGCACGACGACCGGCACCGTCGTCGTCACCATCAGCGCGAACTGACGCTGACCCGAGGCCTGCGAACCCGGCGGCCGCAGGCCTCGCAACCGGGCGCCCGGTTCCGGGAGCCCGGTACACAGCAACCCCTGGGTTAGCATCCCGGCTCCCTGTTCCGGAGCTCGAGATGCGCCGTTTGCTGATTGCTTCCCTGATGGCTGCGGCGTTTGCCGCCCAGGCCGACACCACCCCCGTCGGCCACAGCTACAGCCCCCCCGACACCTTCAGCGCGAGCAGCGGCGCCGCCACCACGCCGAGGCCGAAGCCGGTGGTGGCCTGCACCATCGCGGCCACCATGATCACCAGGAAGGCGAGGGGAAAGGTCGTCCAGTCGATGGTGACGATGTCGGCCCAGAGGTCGGCGGGCATTCGTGCGGCTCAGCCGGCCAGGTAGACGGTCTTGGTCGTGGTGTAGAAGTCCATCACGCCGTGGCCGGCCTGCTCCTTGTAGGTCTGGTTGCTGGAATGCTTGACGCCGCCGAAGGGCGCGGTCAGCGCGACGCCCGTCGTCGGGCTGTTCACCTTCACCACGCCGGCATCGATCCGCTCGGCGAAGTCGATGACGCGGCCGAGGTCGCGGGTCACCACCGAGGCGGCCAGGCCGTACTCGACATCGTTGGCGGCGGCGATGGCCTCGTCCAGGTTGCCGACCCGCTGCAGGCCGACCACCGGGCCGAAGATCTCCTCGCGCTGGATGCGGGCGCCGGACGGCACGTCGGCGAACACCGTGGGCCGGACGAACCAGCCGGCGTCGTGGCCGTTGCCGCTGAGGCGTCCGCCGCCGGCGGCGAGTGTCGCCCCTTCCGCGATGCCGATGTCGATGTAGCGGAGCACGGTGTCGAGCTGGGTCTCGCTCGCCACCGGCCCCATGGTGACGCCCTGGTGCAGGCCGTTGCCGACCGCGACCGCCTCGGCCTTGGCGACCACCCGCTCCAGCACCGCGTCATAGACCGCGCCGACCGCGAGCACGCGGCTGGTGCCGGTGCAGGCCTGGCCCGATAGCCCGAAGGCGCCGCGGACGATGACGTTCGCCGCCACCTCCGGGTCCGCGTCCTCCAGCACGATGCACGGGTTCTTGCCGCCCATCTCCAGCTGGGTGCGCCGCTCCGGCCCGGCCTGCATGTAGATGCCGCGCCCGGTGGGATAGCTGCCGGTGAAGGTGATGGCGTCGGCGCCGGCGACGATGGTGTCGCCCACGGCGGCGCCGCTGCCCTGGACCAGCGCGATCGCCTCCGGCGGCAGGCCGGCCTCCAGCAGCAGCTCAACGAGCCGCTGGCCCATCAGCGGCGTCAGCCCCGCCGGCTTGAACAGCACCACGTTGCCGGCGGCGAGCGCCGGGCCGATCTTCCGCGCCGGGATCGAGATCGGGAAGTTCCAGGGCGTGATCGCCGCGACGATCCCGACCGGGCGGCGCATGGACAGCACGATCTGCCCGCTCTCGGCCGGGAAGGTCTCGCCACGGATCCGCAGCGCCTCGCCAGCATAGAGCCGGAAGTTGGCAGCGGTGCGCTTCACCTCGTTGGCGGCCTCGGCCAGCGTCTTGCCTTCCTCGCGGGTGAGCTCACGGGCGAGTTCGTCGGCGCGGGCGAGCATCAGGTCGGCCGTCTTCTCCAGCACCTGCATCCGCTGCTCGGGGCTGGACTTCGCCCATTTCGGCGCCGCCTTGCGCAGCACCTCGATCGCGGCGCTCGCATCCTCGGGGCCCGAGGCGGGAAACGTCCCGATCAGGTCGCCCGAGTCGGCGGGATTGCGCCGCTCGAAGGTCCGGCCCGATGCGGCCGGGCGCCAGGCTCCGGCAATGAAGTTCAGGTTCTCGCTCACGCCTTCTTCGCCTGTTCGGGGATGGTGACCGTGCCGCCGCCGGTCTTCCGCATGTGCTCGGCGAAGGCCTCGATCCCGGCCTCGCAGACGGCGATGTCCTGTTCGCCGTTGCCGCCGGAAACACCGATGCCGCCCACGACCTGGCCATCGACGTAGATCGGGTAGCCGCCGACGAAGACGGTGATCCGGCCGCCGTGCTGGGTGAAGATGCCCCAGGCTTCCTCGCCCGGATAGGTGTTGGTGAACGTGTGGGTGACACGGCGGTGGCCGGCGGCCGTGAAGGCCTTGTTCTCGGCGATCTGCACGCTCGTCACCTTGGCGCCGTCCAGCCGGCGCAGCGCGATCGGATAGCCGGCGTCGTCCGCGACGCAGATGACGTGCTTGCCGCCGAACTCCTCGGACTTCTTCTGGGCCGCGTCGAGAATGAGCTCGGCGTCGGCGAGGTCGAGCGACTTCTTGGTGATCATGCGGAGCAGACCCCTCCCCCAAATGCGTGCATCCTGGCCGGGGCTCGGCCCGGCCACCGTCCTGGGCCATTGCGGCCGGTCCTGCCCCGGCAGCCCCGGGGCAGGACGATGATCCCGGCGAGCCCGGCCTACTCGGCAGCCGCTGCCATCGGCTGGGCGAGGTACTTGTTGTAGAGGCCGTCGAGGTAGAGCCGGCGCATCATCGTTGCCTCGCGCACGCAGCGCAGGCAGGCCTCCTTCTTCTCGTCGGTGTCGGCCAGCCGCTCGAGGATCTCGAAGCCGCGTTCGCCGTGCTCTGTGTCGGCGACGATGTGGAGGCGGAAGAACACGACCTCCTCCTCGGTGAAACCGTAGTGCTCCAGCAGCGGCGGGGTGGTGCGGCTGTAGATCTGCGGCACCTGGCTCTCCAGCCCGACCAGCAGGCCGGCGACCGCCTCGTGGGTCGGGCGGTAGGACTGGCGGAAGCACCAGGACTGCAGGCCCAGGGTCTCCGGCAGCAGCTCGCCGTTGATCTGCGCGTCCTCGACTTCCCTGCGGCTCTTGCCGCAGTGCTCGGCGAAATCGAGCAGGAGATCGGTGTGCTTCACCTGCGGGAAGCCTTCCTCGCCGACGAAGCCTTCCTCCTCCATCATGTTCTCCAGCAGGAACTCGCGGGTTTCCTGGTCGCTGGCGTTGGCGTAGACGGTGCCGCACCACCACGGGAAGTGGTGGACGTAATGGTAATGCTGCTTGGCCCACTCGCCGAGCAGGGCGCGGGTGAGGCCGCCGTTGGACCAGGCCTCGCTCCAGGGATGCGCCTTCGAGTGCCGGCCCTGGATCGCCGCCTCGATCGCCTCACGGAATGCACTCTTCGCCATGTCACGCCTCCTCAGCCCGGATTGGATCTTTGTGGGTTTAGGGAAACTGTATACAATCGACGAAACGGATCAAGCGCGATTTCCCCGGGTGCGGCCCCAGCCGCGGTTGAGCCGGCGCCACACCGCCCCCGCCACCGCGACGTCTTCGAGCGCGATGCCCACGGACTTGAACACGACGATGGCGTCCGGTGACGGGCGCGCCCGCCCGGGATCGGCCAGGGCCGCCGAGGCCTCGATCACCTGCCGGCGGTCGAGCGCTCCTGCCGACTCCGCCAGCAGCAGGTCGCCGGCCTCGGCAAAGGCCTGCGGCGCCCACTCGATCACGACGGAATCGGCGCGCAGGAAGGTGGTTGCATCCAGCTCCGCCGTGTCCGGCAACGTCGATCCGACCGCGGCGACGAAGGCTCCGGGCGAGAGGTGATGGCCGTCGAACAGCGGCGTGCGGGAGCGGGTGGCGGTGACCACGATGCGCGCGCCGGCAACGGCCGCCGCCGCATCGCGCTGGACCACGGACCGCCCGGTCTCCGCGGCCATGGCGGCGCAGAATGCAGCGGCGTCCCCGCGGCTCACCACGCGGATTTCCGCCAGCGGAAACCGGCGCGCCAGCGCGCGGACATGCGCCGCTGCCTGCACCCCGGTGCCGAACACGGCCAGGGTGGCGGACTGCGGGTCGGCGAGCGCCAGCGCCATGGCGGTGGTCACCGCCGCGGTCCGGATCTCGGTGAAGGCGTCGGCTTCCATGCACGCCAGCGGTTCGCCGCTCGCGGCGTCGAACAGCACCACCACGAACCGGAAGCGGCCGTCGACGGTGGTGTAGACCTTCGCCCCGGCCACGCCGTCATCGGGCAGGACCGCGGCCATGGTGCTGAGCTTGGTGGCGCCGGCCACGATCCGGTGCCGCGGCTGCAGCGCGGCCCGTGCCCCGGCCTGGGCGCGGAAGGCGGCGGCGGCGCCATCACGCAGCGCCTCCAGCCAGGGGAGCCGGGCGCCAGGAAGCCGCGGCCGCAGCCCCTCGAAACGGTGGAGGAAGCCCTCCGCGCCCCTCTGCGGCATCGCCGTCATGCCGCCTGCACGGAGGCGTAGCCGGACGCCTCCAGCTCCTGCGCCAGTTCCGGCCCGCCGCTGCGGACGATGCGGCCGCCCATCAGGACATGCACGCGGTCCGGCACGATGTACTCCAGCAGGCGCTGATAGTGGGTGATGACCAGCGCCGAGAATTCCGGCCCGCGCAGCGCGTTCACGCCATCGGCCACGATCCGCAGCGCATCGATGTCGAGGCCGCTGTCGGTCTCGTCCAGCACCGCGAAGCGGGGCTGGAGCAGCGCCATCTGCAGCACCTCGTTCCGTTTCTTCTCGCCGCCGGAGAAGCCGACATTGACGCCGCGCTTCAGCATCTCCTCGGGCATGTGCAGCTCCTTCAGGCGCTGCCGTGCCAGCTTCAGGAATTGCATGGCGTCCAGGTCGCTCTCGCCCCGGGCCCGACGGATGGCATTCAGCGCCGTGCGCAGGAAAGTGGCGTTGCCCACGCCCGGCAGCTCCACCGGATACTGGAAGGCGAGGAACAGGCCGGCGGCGGCGCGCTCCTCCGGCTCCATGGCCAGCAGGTCGCGGCCGTTGAAGGTGACGGATCCGCCCGTCACCTCATAGCCCTCGCGCCCCGCCAGCACATAGGAGAGGGTGGACTTGCCGGAGCCGTTCGGGCCCATGATGGCATGCAGCTCGCCGGTCGGGATCTCCAGGTCGACCCCTTTCAGGATCTCCTTGCCGTCCACCTCGGCCGTCAGTCCTTCGATCTTCAGCATATCCACGGCATTCCTTACCCGACCGAGCCTTCAAGGCTGATCTGCAGCAGCTTCTGCGCCTCCACCGCGAATTCCATCGGCAGTTCCTTCAGGACCTCGCGGCAGAAGCCGTTGACGATGAGGCCGACCGCATCCTCCTCCGACAGCCCGCGCTGGCGGCAATAGAAGAGCTGGTCCTCGGCAATGCGGCTGGTGGTCGCCTCATGCTCCACCTTGGCCGTGATGCAGCGGTTCTCGATATAGGGCACGGTATGCGCGCCGCACTGGTCGCCGATCAGCATGCTGTCGCATTGCGTGTAGTTGCGCGCCTGCGTCGCGCCCTGCAGCACCCGCACCAGTCCCCGGTAGGTGTTCTGACCACGGCCGGCCGAAATGCCCTTGGAAACGATGGTGGAGGTCGTCCGCTTGCCGACATGGATCATCTTGGTGCCCGTATCGGCCTGCTGGAAGTTGTTGGTGATGGCGACCGAGTAGAACTCGCCCACGCTGTCATCACCCAGCAGCACGCAGGAGGGATATTTCCAGGTGATGGCCGAGCCCGTCTCCACCTGGGTCCAGCTCACCTTGCTGCGCTTGCCTCGGCAATGCGCACGCTTGGTAACGAAGTTGTAGATGCCGCCGCGCCCCTGCTCGTCACCCGGGTACCAGTTCTGCACCGTGCTGTACTTGATGGTGGCGTCATCCAGCGCGATCAGCTCCACAACCGCGGCATGGAGCTGATTCTCGTCGCGCATCGGCGCCGTGCAGCCCTCCAGGTAGGAGACGTAGCTGCCCTCATCGGCGATGATCAGGGTGCGCTCGAACTGCCCGGTGCTCTTGGCATTGATGCGGAAATAGGTGGACAGCTCCATCGGGCAGCGCACGCCCTTCGGGATATAGACGAAGCTGCCATCGGTGAAGACCGCGCTGTTCAGGGCAGCAAAGAAATTGTCGCCCTGCGGCACCACGGTGCCGAGATACTGTCGCACCAGCTCGGGATGGTTTTGCACCGCCTCGCTGATCGAGCAGAAGATGATACCCTCCTTGGCCAGCCGCTCCTTGAAGGTGGTGGCGACGGAGACGCTGTCGAACACCGCGTCCACGGCCACGGGCACGCGGCTGTCCGCCGGCACCTCGCCAGCGCCCTCGACGCCGGCCAGGATCGCCTGCTCCTTCAGCGGGATGCCGAGCTTCTCATAGGTGCGCAGCAGTTCCGGATCGACCTCGTCCAGGCTCTTCGGCTTCGCCTTCTGCTTCGGCGCGGCGAAGTAGTAGGCGTCCTGGTAGTCGATGGGCGGGAATTTCACCGCGGCCCAACGCGGCTCCTCCATCTTCTGCCAGATGGCAAAGGCCTTCAGCCGCCATTCCAGCAGCCACTCCGGCTCGTTCTTCTTCTTTGAAATGAAGCGGACGATATCCTCGTTCAGCCCCTTGGGGGCGAACTCCATGTCGATATCCGTCTCGAAGCCCCACTTGTAGGTGCCCTCGGTGACGGACTGAACGGTGTCGATCGTCTCGGTGACGGCGGACATGCGGATTCCTACTCGGCGACGATTGGGTTGAGAGCGGGCACCGGCACACAGGTCTGCAACGGGGTTGCCAGATCGGCCACGGTGATCCCGGAAATCGCGTTACGGATGGCCTCGTTCACCGGGTCCCAGCGGCCGCGGACGGGGCAGACCTGCTCCGCCTCGCACATGCCGGCGATCCCATCCACGCAGGCGGTCAGCGCGATCGGCCCATCGAAGGCAAGGATCACCTCGGAAAGCGGCATGGCGGTCAGGGGGCGGGTCAGGCGGTAGCCGCCGCGGGCCCCGCGCACGCCCTCCACCAGCCCGGCCTGGCCCAGGATCTTCAGCACCTTGGCGACGGTCGGCTCGGCGATGCCGGTGGCCAGCGCCAGGCCGGGCGCAGTCTGCACCCGGCCGCCCGGCATGGCGCCATCCTGCGCCAGCCGGGTCAGCACCACCACGGCGTAATCAGTCAGCTTCGAGAGCCTGAGCACGGCCTTTTCCCTCTTGCGGGACTTAAATAGGACCAATCCAGTCCGCTTTGAAGCCCCCCTTCCGAGGCCAGCCATGCATCCTCGGCAGGGTGCCCTTCCGGGCCTGCAATTCCGGGGCTAGCCTGCCCCGATGGGCGGGAGGAACGAAGAATGCCGACGATCCGCACCGATGACGGGCTGGACCTGCATTACGAGGAGGCCGGCAGCGGCATCCCCCTGGTCTTCGTCCATGAATTCGCTGGCGACAGCCGGAGCTGGGAGCCGCAGATTCGTTTCTTCTCCCGCCGCTACCGCTGCATCGCCTTCAATGCAAGGGGCTACCCGCCGAGCAGCGTGCCAACCGACCCCGCCGCCTATTCCCAGGACCGGGCCACGGACGACATTGCCGCGGTGATCCAGGGGCTCGGGCTCGGGCCGGCGCATGTGGTGGGGCTCTCCATGGGGGGCTTCGCCACCCTGCATCTCGGTCTGCGCCATCCGCATCTGGCCCGCAGCCTGACCGCCGCCGGCGTCGGCTATGGCGCCGCCCCGGACAAGCGCGACCAGTTCCGGGCCGAGGTGGATGCCACCGCCGACCGAATCGCCGCGGAGGGCATGCGGAAGGTGGCGCAGAGCTACGGCCGCGGCCCGACCCGCCTGGTGCATGAGGAAAAGGACCCGCGCGGCCATGCCGAATTCCTGGCCCAGCTCGCGGAGCATGACAGCACCGGCGCGGCCCTGACCATGCGCGGCGTCCAGCGGGAGCGGCCGAGCCTGTTCGAGCTGGAGGCGCGGTTCCGCAGGATGAAGCTGCCCACCCTCATCATCTGTGGCGACGAGGACGACCCGACGCTGGAGCCGGGCCTGTTCCTGAAGCGCACGATCTCCACCAGCGCCCTGCTGGTCATGCCTCGCTGCGGCCATGCGATGAATCTGGAGAACCCGGACGAGTTCAACCGGGCGGTGCTGGACTTCATCACCTGGGTGGATGCCGGGCGGTGGTGGGAGCGGAACCCGGCGACGCTGTCCGGCGCCATCATCGCCACCAAGGGCTGAACCCCGCCCGGCCATGCTGTCCCTCCCGGCCCGGCGTCTTTAGGATGCGCCGGGGCGCGGTCCGGTGACGCATCGGGGGGCAGATGGGGATCTGGTTGTTGCTGGCGGCCTGGCTGGCGCAGGCGGCGCTGGCGACGGCGGGGGTGGCGCTCTACGCGCGCAATCTCGGTTGGCCGCAGCCGCAACCGGCCTCCAGGCCGCGCCTGCTGGTGCTGGCCCCGGTGCGCGGGCCGCTGCCGGGTCTCGGCCGCTTCCTCGATGCGCTGGCGGCGCAGGACTACCCGGACTGGCGGGTGGTCTTCGCCGTGGAGTCCACAGCGGACCCCACCTGCCCGGCCCTGCTGCGCTTCGTCGCGGAGGATCCGGCGCGCCGGAGCCTGGTCGTCGCCGGGCCGGCGTCGGGACGGGCGCAGAAGCTGCACAACCTGCTGGCAGCCCTGGCCGAGGCCAAGCCGGAGGATGCCGTGCTGGTGACGGTGGATGCCGATACGGTGCCGCCGCCCGATTTCCTCACGCAATTGGCGCGGCCGGTGCTGGCCGGCCAGGCCCCCATCGCCAGCGGCTATCGCTGGCCCGTCCCGGAGACGGGCGGCTTCGCGGCATCGCTGCTGGCGCTGGCCGATATCGCCATCGCCACCCTGCCTCGCCACAACCGCGTGAACCTGTGCTGGGGCGGCGCGACGGCGATCACCGCCGGGGCCGCGCGGGCGCTGGACCTGCCGCTGATCTGGGCGCGGGCGGTTTCCGACGACCTGTCGCTGAGCCGGGCGGCGCGGCGGGCGGGCATGGTGATCTACGCGCCGCTGACGGTGCGGCCACCCTCCCCCGTATCCGGCGGGCTGCGGGCGGTGCTCGGCTTCGGCGCCCGGCAGTACCGGCTGCTGCGGCTGCACGCGCCGGAAACCTGGTGGCTGGCCGGGCTGCTGCTGGCGCTGCCAGTCGCCGGGGCCGCGGCGGCGCTGGCGGGGGCTTTGGGGGGCCGGATGGAAGCCTTCCTGGCGCTCGGCCTGGCGCTGGGCCTGCAGCGGCTGCGTGCCGGGCTGCGCGCCGGCATCGCCCGCC
>CALGVL010000044.1 GCA_937930165.1 uncultured Acetobacteraceae bacterium | reverse complement strand
GCGGGCCGTGACGCTGGACCTCGACTGCCGCTTCACTGGCCAGGCGGCGATCGGCACGCGCCTGACCGCGGAGGGGCGGGTGATGACCTCCGGCCGCAACATCTTCTTCGCCCGGACAGAGGTGTTCGACGGCGAGGGCAACCTCATCGCCTTCGGCGCCTCCACTCATCGCTACCGCAGCGGCAGCGCCGATCCGCAGGGTGTGCCGGTGGCGCAGGGCTGAGCGCGACCGGCACGCCGCGCCCCGATGCTGCTCGCCGATGACGCTCCGCTGCGGCGGATCCGCCGGGCCTGGGTCACCTGGGGACTGATCCTCGCCTGCCTCCTGGTCTTCGCGCTGCAATGCGTCTCCGAGGCGCCGGAGCAGCTCCTCGCCCTGCCCCTGACCGAATTGCTGCGGGCGCCCGGCGACCCGGATGTGCAGATGCGGCTCCTTGGCCACATGCTGCTGCATGGCGGCATTTGGCACCTGCTCGGCAACCTGCTGGCGCTCTTCGTCTTCGGCGACAATGTGGAGGACGCCTTCGGCCACCTCCGCTTCGTGCTGCTCTACCTGGCGAGCGGCATCGCCGCGGCCTTCGCGCAGGCAGTGGCGGAGCCGGATTCGCGGGTGATCCTGCTCGGCGCCAGCGGTGCCATCGCCGGCGTCATGGCCGCCTATCTGCTGCTTTTCCCCCGCGCCAAGCTCTATGTGCTGGCCTTCGCGCGCGTTCCGGTGCTGGTGCCCGCGGGCTGGTTCGTCGGCGCCTGGTTCGGCCTGAACCTGCTGAGCGCGCTGTCGCGGGAGGCAGGCGAGATCGCGCATTGGGCGCATGTCGGCGGCTTCCTGGCCGGGATCCTCCTCACCCTGCTGGCACGGCCGCCGGGGGTGGCGCTGTTCCAGCCGGCCTTCGCCTCCCCCACCCCGCCCTGGCCCTGGTTCCGCCGCGTCGCCTTCGATTTCGCGCCAGAGGCCGCGCGGCACGGCAGCCCGTCCGGATCGGCGGTGGAGGCCAGGGACAACCGCCTCGCCGCCATCGGCAAGGCGGTGGTTTTCCTGGTGCTCGCGCTGCTCTCCGCCTGGTTCTGACCCTGCCAGGATCCGCAGCGGGCATGGCAGATCACTTTGCCATGCCAAAATGATTGAACCCTATTCCACCCGGAGCGCGGCGCGGATCTCCGCATGGCCGGCCGGGTCGGACAGCGCGGCCAGGCGCCCGGCCGCCACCATGGCATAGCGGTGCAGCAGCGCCCGCCGGCGCGCCGGCGCCAGGGGATGCGCGGGCGCCTCCCGCAGCAGCGCGGCCTCCGGCCCGTCCGCGACCAGCAGCCCGGCATCCTCCGGCAGCAATTCCTGCGGGAAGTCGAGATCCACGGCAAAATAGAGCCGGTCGCAGTATTCCCGGTAGTCCGGCCACTTGCCGTCCGAGAGGAAGTCCCGGGCGCAGGACTTCACCTCCACCACCGCGAAGCCGCCATCCGGCAGCAGTGCCAGGATGTCCGCGCGCCGGCCGTTCGGCAGTGGCATCTCCTGCACCGGCGCCCAGCCGCGCAACGCGCAGAAACGGACTGCTGCGCGGCTGACGAGGGCGGTGCGGGCCGCGGGAACGAGAATGTCATGCATCGGGGGAAGGATTTCCAGGCATGGGACCCCTGGCCAAGCGGCACGGAAACTGCCACGGTTGCTGTTGTATATTCCAGCTCATGGTTCCTGCCACCACATGATCGCAACCCGTTTCGCCGTCGCGCTGCATATCCTCAGCCTCATCGCCAAGGATCCTGACGGCGATTCGACCAGCGCGCGCCTGGCCTGGAGCATCGGCACGAACCCCGTGGTGGTGCGGCGGATCTCCGGCCAGCTTGCCCGCGCCGGGCTGATCGCCGTGCAGCGCGGGCCGGGCGGCGCCAGCCTGGCACGGCCGCCCTCCGCCATCACCCTGCGCGATGTCTGGCGCGCCATCCACCCGGAGGCGGAGCCGCTGCTCCGTGTCCACACCCGCACCAACCCCGCCTGCCCGGTCGGCAGCCGCATGCCGGACCTGCTGCAGGACCGCTTCCGCATGGCCGAGGCCGCGCTGCTGGAGGATCTCGGCCGGACCACCCTCGCCGACCTGGTGGCGTCGCTGCAGGCCGAGACGCGGCGGGCCGTGGCCATCGGCTGACCCGGCCAGGGGATCAGACAAGCGCGTCGATCGCCCGGGCCAGCCGCAGGTCGCGGGCCGAGAGGCCGCCCGCATCATGGGTGGTGAGGAGGATCTCCACCCGGTTCCAGACATTCGACCATTCCGGGTGGTGGTTCTGCGCCTCCGCCAGCAGCGCCACCCGGGACATGAAGCCCCAGGCCTCGCTGAAATCGCGGAAGCGGAATTCGCGGCGGATCGCGTCCCGCCCCTCCACCAGACGCCAGCCGGGCAGTTCCGCCGCCAGCCGGGACCGCGCCGCATCGTCCAGCCTTTCCGTCATCCTCGCCTCCTTGGTCCGGATCGGCCAGCTTTGGTCAGGCCGGCCCGGATCCGGCTGTCATAGCGCCGGCGATTCACGCCCCGGGATCCGGGCAGCGCCTCGAACCATCCGGGGCCACCGCGGGCTTGCCGCTTGACGTGGCGGCCGGGCTGGCCTCCGCTGCCGGCCATGCGCCACGGCCCGCCCCCCAGCCTCGACGATATCATGGAGATGGCGGAAACCGCCCTCGCCGCCATCCCCGAGCCGCTGCGCGAATTGGTGCGCGGCACCGCCATCGTGGTGGAGGAGGCGCCGGATGACGAGATCCTGGCGGAGATGGGCATCGAGAGCCCGTGGGAGCTGACCGGCCTCTACCGCGGCACGCCGCTGACCCAGAAGAGCGTGCTGGACGTGCCGCAGGAGCCCGACATGATCCTGCTGTTCCGGGAGCCGATCCTGCTGGAATGGATCGAGACCGGGGAGGACCTGTTCCGTCTGGTCCGCAACGTGCTGGTCCATGAGATCGGCCACCATTTCGGCCTCTCCGACGAGGATATCGAAAGACTGGAGCGGGAATAGCCAGCCTACGGCACCGGGCCGACCGAGGCGGCGGGGACGGCGCGGCCGAGAGCGAGATCCGCCGCAACGCTGCTGGCCACGCCCGCAATTGCCCAATGCCCGTCCGGCCCGCGCGCCAGCAGCGGCGCGCCGCTCACCCCCCGCGTGCCGGCGCAGTCATGCACCAGCAGGGGCTGGCCGCCGCTGCGCTGCAGGCCGAGGAAGCGGCAGCCGGTATCGGCCATCAGCACCTCCGGCCGGTCGCGCTGATAGCCGCCGAGCATCAGCGGCGAGCGCGGCGCCGGCGGATCGCGCAGCAGTGGCAGAATGCGCCCCGGCGTGCCGACCGGCCGGTCCAGCACCAGCACCGCCCAGTCGGCCCCGCCCGGACCCGGCGGCGCCGGCCGGAAGCCCGGGCCAAGGCTGTAGCTGACGACCCGCGCATGCGCGGCATAGCGGCCGAGGTGATAGCCGAGCATGAAATGCACCGAGCCGGGCTGCACGAATTGCCGTGCCCGTGGAGCGATCAGGCAATGCGCGGCGGTCAGCACGGTGCGTGGCCCGATCAGGGCGCCGGTGCAGCGGGTGCCCAGTTCCGTCTGCACCCGGCCGAGCGCCCGCCAGGGCTCCGTTGCCGGATCGACCGCCTGGCGCGGATCCTCCGCCCCGATGCCGGGCCGCAACTGGGCTGGCACGGCCTGCCGCAATTCCTGCGCGGCGGCCCCCGCCCCGGCAATGGCCGGCAGCGCCGCAAGCAGGGCAGCCGCGGCGCGTCCCAGGCTCAGCACCGCCACTCCCGCAGCAATTCGGCGACAAATTCCGGTACGAGCCGCGTCGCTGGGCCGTGCCGCGCCTCGTCGAACAGGCTTGCGCCCTCCGAGGGTTCGAGGTTCAGCTCCAGCGTCCGGGCACGGCCCCGCACCTCCGCCACGAAGCCGGCGGCCGGATAGACATTGCCGGAAGTGCCGATGGAGACGAACAGCCCGCATTCGCCAAGCGCGGCATAGATCCGGTCCATCTCCAGCGGCATCTCGCCGAACCAGACCACATGCGGCCGCAGCCCGCCCGCGCGGCCGCAGGCGGTGCAGGAGAGGGCGGCGGAAAGCTCGGCCGGGCTCTCCTGCACCACCTCGCAATGCAGGCAGCGGGCCTTCTGCAGTTCGCCATGCATGTGGATCAGCTTCTTGGAGCCGGCCCGCTCGTGCAGGTCGTCCACATTCTGGGTGACGAGCAGGAATTCGCCGGGCCAGCGCCGTTCCAGCTCCGCCAGTGCCGCATGCGCGGCATTCGGCCGGATGACGGGATCGCGGAGCTGGGCGCGGCGGGCATTGTAGAAGGCCTGCACCCGGTCCGGGTCGCGGGCGAAGGCGTCGGGCGTCGCCACATCCTCGATCCGCACCCGCTGCCAGATGCCATCCGCGTCACGGAAGGTGGCGAGCCCGGATTCACGGGAGATGCCCGCGCCGGTCAGGATGACGATGGAGGGTGGAGCCTGCATGCGATGGGCGTCGAATCCCTGAATGGAGTTCGGCGCCAGCGGCGCCCGGCCCGGAAGCTAGCCCCTTTCCGGACCGGGCGGAACCGCGCCCGTCCCGTCAATGGGCGTGCGCCGCCCCCCGCGCCCCAGCCGCCTGGACGGCAAGCGGCACCTGCACCTCTCCCGCCCGCTCGAAGCGGAGCGTGAGGGGCACCGTCTCCCCCTGCCGCAGCGGCTGGCTCAGGCCGATCAGCATGACATGCAGCCCGCCCGGCCGCAGCGTCACGCTCTGACCGGGCGGAATCTCGATACCTCCCTGCACCGGGCGCATCCGCATCACCTCGCCTTCCCGCATATGGGTGTGCAGCTCGGTGGTGCGGGCCACGGGACTGCTGGCGGAGACCAGCCGGTCCGCCTGGCTGCCCCGGTTGGTGATGGTGAGGTAGCCGGCGCCGGTCGCGCCCTGGCCGGCGGCGCGGCTCCAGCCCTGGGTGATGGCCAAGTCCCCGGCGCGGACCTCATGCGCACCAGCCGGCAAGGCCAGGGCGAGGAGGAAGGGGGCGGAGAGGATCAGGCGGCGATGCATGGCGCTACCTCCCGGCCTGAGTCAGACGCATGGCGGGCGCCGGACGGGGCAGGTCATGGGCGTGCTGGCCGGGGGCCGGGCGTTCGGCCCAGGCGTCGGAGCGGCCGCCCTCGCAGCCCTGCGTCACGGGCAGGAACAGCGTTCCGCCCGGCTCGTTCGGCGCCTGCAGCAGGAGCACGAATTCCTCATACTGATCGTCCGGCAGAGGACCGCCCTCCCAGATGATGCGGGCGACCTCCTTCTCCACCTCATGGCCATGCGCGTTCCGCGCGGCATGGGGCAGGGGGCGGTGCTCGATCGCTAGGCGCCAGCCGGGCTTCGGCATGGGCTTGGCGGTGAGGACCCCCGGCGGGATCTCCACCGCGATCCGCGTGGTGGCGGCGCCGGCGCAGCCATGCGGCACCCGCAGCGCGGTGCGGACATAGCTGCCCGCCGGGGCGGAGGCGGGGTCGAGGGTGACATGGGCCTGGGCCGGAATGGCGAAGAGGAGGCCGGCCGCGGCCAGGGGAAGCGGAAAGCGCATGGGATTCTCCTGAGTTGTCCGGAAACGGGAGCACTCAGGCGAGCGGTGGCCCGCGGGCCAATTCCGGCGGCAGGTGGAGGGGCGGCGCCCGGCGACTGGCGGCGGCGGCCCAGGCGAGGCCCGCCACCTGGGGCAAGGGCAGCGGCGGCGCCATCGCCGGCAGGGCGGGCGGCACCACCAGGCAGGCATCGCAGAGGGCATGGGCAGGGCCGGCCGGGGCCAGCGGGTCCGGGACATGCCGCACCCCGCCATCCGCGGCACAGATCGGCATGGTCGCCGCCGGCGGCGACTGGGCCGAGAACGGCGCCAGCAGCAGGGCCAGTGCCAGCAGGATCCGCCCGGTCAGGCGGAAATCAGGCAAGCTCGTATTCCACCTCCGGCACATAGACCGCCTGTTCCTTGCCGAGGCGGGAAGAATAGAGGGTGAAGCTCTCGACGAGAACGGGCGGCGCGCGAAACAAATTGTGTGCCTGCACCCAGGTGACGAGCTTCTCCGGTGCCGCCCGGTCGGTCCGCGCCAGGGTCACATGCGGGGCGAAGCGCCGGCGCTCCGGCTCCAGCCCGATGCGCTGCAAGGCCGTCTCCACCTTGCTTTGCAGGAAGGCCAGGCTCTCGGTCTTCTCCACCCCGACCCAGAGGGCATGGATGCGTCCGCCCTTCTCGAAGGTACCGACGCCGCGGAGCGACAATTCGAAGGGCCGGGCGCGGATGGTGGCCAGGGCGTGGTCCACCTCCTGCGCCCGCCAGGATTCCACCTCCCCGATGAAGCGGAGCGTCAGGTGGTAATTCTCCGGTGGCACCCATTTCGCCCCAGGAATGCCGCCCGAGAGCATGGCCAGTTGCGCCCTCAGCTCGGCGGGGAGGGTGAGGGCAACGAAGAGGCGGATCATGGCGGAAGCTCCTCACCCGGCGGGCGCGGGGGACACCCGCCCCAGCAATGTCTCGACCATCGGCAGGATGCGCCGGACGATCTCCTCCACCCCCTTGGCGTTTGGATGGATGCCGTCCGGCTGGTTCAGGGCCGGATCGGCCGCCACGCCTTCGAGGAAGAAGGGGTAGAAGATCACTTCCGGATGCTCGCCTGCCAGGCTTTTGAAGACCTCGGCGAATTCCCGGCCGTAATCGGCGCCGAGATTGGGCGGCGCCAGCATCCCCGCCAGCAGCGCCGGGATGCCCCGCGCCTTCAGGCGGTCGAGGATGGCGGCCAGATTCGCCCGCGTCTCCCGTGGCGGCAGGCCGCGCAGCCCGTCATTGCCGCCGAGTTCCA
>CALGVL010000043.1 GCA_937930165.1 uncultured Acetobacteraceae bacterium | reverse complement strand
GCCTTGCACCAAGCCAATGGCGGAGGAAGGGGTGGTGATGAACAGCTCCACCCGCCCGCCGGCCACATCCTGCAGGGCGGGAGCCGCGCCGCGATAGGGTACATGCACCATCGGCACGCCGATGGCGCGGCTGAACAGCACCCCGGCGATGTGCTGGATGGAGCCGTTGCCCGAGGAAGCGTAATTGATCTGTCCTGGTCGGGCCTTCGCATAAGCGATGAATTCCTGAAGGTTGCTCACCGGCAGGTTGGGCGCGGCGAAGATGCCGTGCGGCGCGACGGTCGCCATGCCGACCGGCGTCAGGTCACGCAGCGGATCCCAGGGCAGGTTGCGCATCATCGCCGGATTGCCGGCATGGTAGCCGTTGTACTGCAGCAGCAGCGTGTAACCGTCCGGCGCGGCGCGGGTGACGGCCTGGATGGCGATATTGCCATTCGCGCCAGGCTTGTTCTCGATGACGATCTGGGTGCCGAGGGCGCGGGTCAGCGCATCCTGATAGAGCCGCGCGGCGAAATCGGTGCCGCCGCCTGGTGGATTCGGTACGACCACCGTGATCGGCCGGTTCGGCCAGTCAGATTGCGCCCGCGCCAGCACCGGCGCGGCAAGGCAGGCAATGCCGGACAGCAGGGCCCGGCGGTTCAGTTTCGGCATTGTCGTTCCTCCCATATTCCTGCCGGCTCAGAGAAAGCGTTTGAGCCAGGCCAGCACCTCTTCCGGCGCTTCCTCGGCCAGGTAGTGGCCCGAGTCCACCGGACCGCCCATGACCTCGCCGGCTGCATAATCGCGCCAGATCGAGAGCACGTCATACCATTCCCCGACCTTGCCCTTGGCGCCCCAAAGGGCAAGCAGCGGGCAGCGGATCTTCTCCCCCTTCGCCCGGCTCTCCCGGTCATGCACCAGGTCGATGGTCGCGGCGGCGCGGTAATCCTCGCAGATCGAAACCACCGTGCCCGGCTCCCGCAGCGCGGCCAGGTAGTCGGCACGGGCCTCGGGGTGAAAGAAGGAGCGGTCCTTCGGCTCGCGGCTGGTGTGCAGATCGAACCAGTCCTCGACGTCGCGCAGGATCATCCGCTCCGGCTTGTCATGCGGCTGGGCCAGGAAGAACCAATGGTAGTAGCCCATGGCGAAGGCCATGTCGGTGCGCTCGAAATGCGCGAGCGTCGGGATGATGTCCATGGTGCAGAGCTTCTCGACCCGCTCCGGATGGTCCAGCGCCAGGCGGTGCGCGACGCGGGCACCGCGGTCGTGGCTGACCACCCTGAACCGCTCGAAGCCAAGATCCTGCATCAGCGCCACCAGATCCTTCGCCATCTCCCGTTTCGCGTAGGGGGCATGGTCCGGGGTGGCGGGGGGCGAGGCGGAGAAGCCATAGCCGCGGATGTCCGGACAGATCACGGTGAATCGCTCGGCCAGGACCGGGGCCAGCTTGTGCCACATGGCATGGGTCTGCGGGTTGCCGTGCAGCAGCAGCAGGGGCGGGCCCTCGCCGCCGCGGCGGAGGCGGATGCGCTGGCCGTTCGCCTCCCGGAATTCCAGCGTGAAGCCTTCGAAGAACATCGCAGCCCTCCCCGATTCCGGGGGCGATCCTAGCCGCTGCTGCCGGCGGCGCCACGGTTGACCGGCGCCCCGGCTGGGGCCAGCCTTGCCGGACATTCCCCGAGGAGGAAGTGATGTCCGACGATGCCGCGCTGTTCGACAAGGGCCTGCCGATCCGGCGGGAGGTGCTGGGGGCCGAGTATGTGGACGGCTCCATGGCCAAGGCCGACGACTTCATGATGGCCTTCCAGCGCGCCACCACCGCCTGGGCCTGGGGCTGGGCCTGGGGCGATCCGACCCTGGACCGCAAGACGCGCAGCATGCTGAACCTCGCCATGCTGACCGCGCTCGGCAAGACGCCGGAGATCAAGCTGCATGTGAAGGGCGCGCTGAACAACGGCGTGACGGTGGAGCAGATCAGGGCGGTGCTGCTGCACGCCACCGCCTATTGCGGCATCCCGGCCGGCTTGGATGCCTTCAAGGCGGCGCATGAGGTGCTGGTGGCCGAAGGCGCTCTGCCGGGCAAGAAGTGAGATGAGCGCCCCCATCAAGCGCATCGGCTTCATCGGGATCGGCAATATGGGCTGGCCGATGGCAGCCAACCTGCTGAAGGCCGGCTTCGATGTCGCCGTCTGCGATGCCGCGCCTGGCCGCGCCGCGCAATTCGCCAAGGAAGTCGGCGGCCATGCCGCCGCCAGCCCGGCCGAGGCGGCGCAGGGTGCCGATGCCGTCATCACCATCCTGCCCACCAGCAAGCAGGTGGCGGAGGTGGCGGAGCAGATGCAGGGCGCCCTTTCCACCGGCGCGCTGCTGATCGACATGACCTCCGGCCAGCCCGGTAAGACGCGAGAGATCGCGGCCATGCTGGCGCCGCGCGGCGTGGCGATGGTGGACTGCCCCGTCTCTGGCGGCGTGCCGCGGGCGAAGACCGGGGAACTCGCCATCATGGCGGGTGGGGGGGCGGCCGATCTGGACCGGGCC
>CALGVL010000042.1 GCA_937930165.1 uncultured Acetobacteraceae bacterium | reverse complement strand
CCCGGAGGGGCCGCCAGCCGATCCCGCATGTCCTTCTCCAAGGCTTCACGCAGGAACTCACGGAGGATTCGCTTCAGGTCCGCATCAATGGCCGCTTCTGACAACGCACGTCCCCACGCCTGATCCAGTAGCGCCGCCCGGTGTTCCGCCTCCCGGAACCAGCGGGTTCGGAGACTCATCACCAACTCGCCCTTGGGCGCCCGTGGGAGCCTGCGGCGGTAATGGTATACGCCTCGCGATCGCGCGATGTGGAGTCCCTGTGGTGTCGTTTCAAGCACGCGCGGCCCTCGGCGGCTGGCCGGGGCGGACGACAACCAAGGATGTCAGGAGGTTACGCGCGGAATGGCTGGGGGACCTGGATTCGAACCAAGGCTGCCCGGTTCAGAGCCGGGAGTTCTACCGCTAAACTATCCCCCAAGCAGGCGCCGGATGCCGTGACCCGCCGCGGGGCGGGGAGGTAGCATCTCCCGGCCCGAACCGCAACCGTCTTAGGGTGGAAAGTTGGGAGTCGCCGGATTTCTACCTACAGTAGAAAAGCAAGTGCCCCTGCCTTGGCCCTGTCATTCCACCAACGCCATCTGCCGTGGGTCGAATTCCAGCCAAACTGCCTCGCCCACCTCATGCACCTGCAGCGGCGGCGCCGTGACCCGGAGCCGCAGGCCGCTACCCTGGGGCATGACCACATAATCCCAGCTCTCGCCCAGGAACACACGCTGGACCACGGTCCCCGGCGTGACCGGCCGCCCCTCGCCGCCCGCCGGCCTGACGCGGTGCAGGCCAATGCTCTGCGGCCGGATCGAGAGCAGGATCGGGCGGCTCCCGCCCTGCGGCACCCCATTGATCTGCCCCATCTGCATCCGGCAGCCGTCGAAGCCGATCTCGCTGCCCTCCAGCCGCGCCTCGACCAGATTGGTCCGGCCGATGAAGCCGGCGACGAAGCGTGTCTTCGGTCGGGTATAAAGAAGGTGCGGCGCATCCACCTGCTCGATCCGCCCGGCATTCATCACCGCGATCCGGTCGGAGGTCGCCATGGCCTCAGCCTGGTCATGCGTGACATAGACGGTGGTGATACGGAATTCGTCATGCAACCGGCGGATCTCGAAGCGCATCTCCTCGCGCAGGCTGGCGTCGAGGTTGGAAAGCGGCTCGTCCAGCAGCAGCACCGCCGGCTTCACCACGATGGCCCGCGCCAGGGCAACACGCTGCTGCTGGCCGCCCGAAAGCTCGGCCGGATAGCGTTCGGCCAGATGGCCCAATTGGACCACCTCCAGGATCTCCCAGAGGCGCCGCCGCACCTCCTCGGCCGGCAGCTTGCGCAGCTTCAGGCCAAAAGCGACGTTCTCAGCCACCGTCATGTTCGGCCATATCGCATAGCTCTGGAAAATCATGGACATCTGCCGTCGCTCCGGCGGCATGACCAGCCCAGGCGCCGAGATAACCTTCCCATCCAGCTCGATCGAGCCCGCCGTCGGCTCGACGAAGCCCGCAAGCATGCGCAGCGTCGTCGTCTTGCCGCAGCCGGAGGGGCCGAGCAGGGAGACGAACTCGCCCGCGGCCAGGGTCAGGTCGACGCCATCCACCACCGTCAGCTTGCCATAGGCCTTGGTCAGACCGCGCAGGACCAAGCGGGACATGCTCACATCCTCCGCAGCATGAAGTCGCGCCCGACCAGCTTCATACCGATGCCGACGAGCACCAGGGTGATCAGCAGCAACAGCCCGCCGAAGGCGGCGAGCACCTCGAAATTCCCTGCCTCGCTCAGGTCGTAGAGCAGCACGGCCATGGTGCGCGTGCGTGGACCGACGAGGAAGATCGCGGCGGACAATTCGCGCGAGGCAACGATGAAGACAATCAGCCAGCCGCCGAGCAGCGCCTTCCGCAGCAATGGCGCGGTGATGCGGCTCACCGCCTGCAGCCGCCCGCTGCCGAGGATCCGCGCTGCCTCCTCCATCTCCGGATGGACCGCGCGGATCGCGGCGGAGGAATTGGCATAGGCAATCGGCAGAAAGCGCGCCGTGAAGGCGAAGATGATGAGCGCCGCCGTGCCATAGAGGGCGAGCGGCGGCGAGGCATAGGCGGCATAGAAGCCGATCGCCATGACGATGCCGGGAATGACGAAGGGCGCCATGGCCAGGAAGCCCAGGACCTCACCGAAGGGCATCAAGCGCCGGTTCACGATATAGGCGACGAGCAGCGCGATGAGGACGGCGGCCGTGGCCGCGGCGGCGGAGAACCAGATCGTGTTCCAGATCGAGGTCATCGCCATCTCATGCTCGAAGATCAGCAGGTGGTAATTACGCAGGGTGAGGTTGTCGAGGCTGATCCCCCGCCCCCAGGCCTTGGCGAAGGAGGCCTGCAGCAGCACCAGCAGCGGCATCGCGACGGAGAGCGCACCGACCAGGGCGCACCAGCCAAACATCGCCCAGCGCCAGGGGCCAAGCCGGATCATCCGCCGCTCCCCACCCTTGCCGGTCTGGGAGACGAAGCCCTTGCGCGCCAGCAGCAGCTTCTGCACCGCGATCAGGCCGATGGTGACTAGCAGCAGCGGCATGGCATAAGCCGCCGCCACCTCCACCCGCACGGGATATTCGAAGAACTGCCAGAGCTGCGTGGTGACGACATTGATGCGCGCCGGGATGCCGAGGATGGCCGGCGTGCCGAACAGCGCAATCGTCTCCAGGAAGACGATGATGAAGCTACCCAGGATGGAAGGCCACACTAACGGCAGCGTGACCTTCCGCATCGCCGTCCAGGTGCCAGCCCCGAGGATGTTGGCGGCATCCTCCATCTCCGAGGAGACAAGGTCGAGCGCCGCCTTCACGAAGATGAAGACCAGAGGGAAGGAGTGCAGCGCGATGACCAGCGCCAGCCCCTCGAAGCTGTAGACGTTGAACAGCGTGCCTTCCGAGCTCGTCAGCCACTGCCAGAAACGGTTGACGAAGCCGGAATTCGGTCCGGCCAGCAGGATCCAGCCGACTGCACCCAGATAGGGCGGCATGATGAAGGCGCCGAGCACCACTGCCCAGGTGAAGCCCTTCCCCGGCATGTCAGTGCGCGACACCGCCCAGGCCATCGGTACGGCCAGCAACACGGCAATGGCCGCCGAGGCAAGGCCCAGGGTCAGGGAGTTGACCAGCGCATCAAGATAGCGTGCGCGTCCGTAAGCGGTCGCGTAGTTCGACAGGGTAAAGGTTCCGGTTTCCTGGGCCTGGAAGCTGACGCTGAACAGCTTCAGCAACGGTGCTGCCACCAGGAACAGCAGCACCAGCACCAGCAGCAGCCAGAGCAGGGTCACCGGCTCGACATAGCGAAGCCGGCGGAGCAAGCCGCCGCGGCGCCCCTCCGCCTGGCCGGCCACAGGTTTCGGCAATGCGGCAGCGGTGTCGTTCATGCCGGCGCGGTCCGGTCAGACGCCGAAGGTGTCGCGCCAGAGCTCGCGCACCTCCGGCACGCCTTTCTCCTGCTCCTCAATGCTCGGCGCCAGAAGCTTGATCTGGTCGAGCGGCTTCGCTCCTTCCGGTGGCGGCGAGCCGGGCCGCAACGGGTCGGCGAAGTAGCGGAGAAGAACCGGGGTCATGTGTGGCCCCGTCTGGAATTCCATGAACAGCTTCGCCGCATTGGGATGCGGCGCATTGCGGATGATCCCGGAAGGGGCGATCGTCGCCAGCACGCCCTCCGTCGGATAGATGAGTCGAAGCGGGTTGCCGCGCGAGATGCTGAGCAGCACCGTCGCCGCCGGGACGGCCACGCCGACCGAACGCTCCCCGGCATTCAGCAGCGTCACCGGATCCTGGCTCGACCGGCCGATCTGTGGCTTGTTCTTCTCCAGCTTCTTGAAATAGTCCCAGCCGTACATCTTGCGCATCTGCACGGCCCAGACGCCGATCGCGCCGCTGAAGCCCGGATGCCCGACCGCGAGCTGGTTGCGCCATTTAGGATCGAGGAGGTCGGTCCAGCTCTTCGGCGCCTCGTCCTCGCTTACCTTCTGGCTGTTGCAGGCGAGCTGGAACAGGCCAAGGAAGCTGGTGTGGAAGAAATTGTCGGGATCGGCGTTGCGGATCGATTCCAGCATGCCGTCGGCATTCTGCGGCCGGAACTGCAGCAGGCGGCTCTGCCGCTTCAGCAGTTGGAAATGACCGGAATTGGTGGAGCTGAACACGTCGCACTGCGCCACGCCGGCCCGCGCATCCTGCGACAGCCGCTGGAAGGCGACCTGGGAGGTGCTGCGGACGACATTGCAGCGCACCTCCGGATAGCGTTCGGTGAAGGCGCGTCCGATCGCCTCGGAGGTCTCCGCGCTGTACTGGCCGGAATACCAGGTAATCTCGCCCTCGCGCTTCGCCGCCTCGTAGAGCTCGCGCTCATGGGCGGACATGTCCTGCGCGCCGGATCGCGACGAGGCGGTAAGACCGCCGAGCGCCGCGCCTGCGATAAGAAGCTGGCGCTTCGTGATTCCTTGCATGCGCGCTCCCTCCCAATTTTTGTCTTCTTGTCCTGCACCAGGCTGCGCATGAATGGGGCACGCCTTGTGCAACGGCTGTGCCAGCCAGCTTGCCACCGGGTTCCGGGATGGAGCAAGACGCGAAGTTTCGTGATTTATACGTGTTCCGCAACGGGTTTAGGCAGGCCATTCATGCATCGATTGTCTTGCCTGTCCCGGCTTTCGGCTGTAGCCCGTCGCGCATGTCCAGACGGGGAGCATGGATCCAGTGAACCAGGCCGATCTGATCGCCCATGTCGCCAATGCGACCGGAATGTCGAAGGCCGATGCCGGCCGGGCCGTCGAAGCCGTGTTCAACGGCATCGCCGATGAACTGGCCGCCGGCAGACAGGTACGGCTGGCAGGTTTCGGCATTTTCAGCACGGCTGAGCGGGCGGCGCGCGAGGGCCGCAACCCGCAGACCGGCGCAACCGTCCAGATCCCTGCCTCGAAGGCCGCAAAATTCGCCGCGGCGAAGGGGCTGAAGGATCGCCTCAACAACAGCCAGGCCTAGCGGTCGCGCCCGCGCCCGGCCGGGCGAGCACGGAGAAGCCAGATGGCCGAGCAGGAAGCCACGGGCAGCGGGGCAGTGCCGGAAGCAGCGGCCTGCTTCGTCATCATCATCCAGGGTGCGACGCCCAGGGCAGGCATCGTCGAGGGGATTGAGGGCGTGAAGGATGCCCTCCTGCGGCATCTCTGGAAGGAACCGGGGGCTGCGGTGTTGGACCAGGCCGCCGCCCTGATCGGCTCCATCGAGGATCCGGGGGCCTGGGCGGTGCATGGCTCCGGCGATGGCCGCCCCTTCTGGCACTGGTGGCTCGGCTATGAAGGCGGCTCCGTCACGGTGCAACGGCTGACGGAGCCGCTGCCCCCACGGCTGGATGCCGGCCTGCTGCGCTCCGCCGTCGCCGATGCCGCCACTGCCCTGGCCGGCTGCGCCCGGGATCTCCGCCAGCTCGCGGGGGAGGATGCCGGCGGCTATGTCTTCACGCCGAAACGTTCGGCCGGCTGAGCCACGCCGGCCTTATCCGGCCAGGCCAAGATAGGCGCGCCGCACCTCCTCATTTGCCGCCAGCTCCGCGGCCGGTCCCTGCAGCACACTCCGGCCGGTCTGGATGACATAGCCACGATCCGCGATCTCAAGCGCCAGTTCCACCGACTGCTCGGCGAGCAACAGGGTCAGCCCGTCCCGCCGCAAGGCACCCAGCGTCTCGTAGAGCGACTCCACCACGGTCGGGGCAAGGCCGAGCGAGGGCTCGTCCAGCAACAGCAATATCGGATCGCTCATCAGCGCTCGCCCCAGGGCCAGCATCTGCCGCTCTCCGCCCGAGAGGGTGCCGGCGGACTGCCGGCGCCTCTCCCTGAGGCGCGGGAACAGGGTGAAGACGCGGTCCAGCAATTGCGGAATGCGCTTCCGGTCGGCCAGCGGCGTGGCGCCGAGGCCGTTGACCAACACGGAGACGCGCCTGCTGGAACCTGCCGGCTTCTCCGCGAGGATGCGCTCCACCATCTCCCCGGCGATCGCATCCGCGGATTTCAGCTTGTCGCGCCAGATGCCCGGCTCGCCATGGATGCCCATGCCCATCTCGATCTCGTCGTCGGCAAGGGTGAATGTCGGCTTGTCCGAGCCGGGAACCTGGCAAGGCGCGAGCGCTACGCCAATTGTGCGGGTAGCGGCGACTGCGCGGGCGGCGATATCGGCCACCGCGTCTAGGCCGGCGCCCTCCTCCGCCTTCGCGCCCGCGATCTTGTATGCATAAACGATGCCCGCCACCCCGCGGCGTTTAGCGCTGTCTTCCGGCGCCGCACTGGCGATGTCGTCGGTGCCGAGCACGGTACGCGTCTCGATGCCGTCGATCTCGGCCATCTCCGCGGCCATGTCGAAATTCATTCTGTCGCCGCCGTAATTGCCGTATAGCAGCAATACGCCCGCACCGCCGTCCGCCAGCTTGATGGCATCGATGCAGGAGCCGGCATTCGGCCCCTCGAACACATTGCCCACGGCGCATGTCGTGAGCAGGCCCTCGCCCACATAGCCGGCAAACAGCGGCAGGTGGCCGGAGCCGCCGCCGGACGCAATGCCGACCTTGCCTCTTGCCGCGCCGCAGCTACGCCTGATGACACGGCCGCTTTCGCCGTCCAGCACCAGCGAGGGGTTGGCCGCCGTCAGCCCTTCCAGCATCTCGTCGACATACGCGGCGGGCGTGTTCATCAGTTTCTTCATGTGTTGGCCTTTCGAATTCTCCTGGCGTTGCGCCGGGCTCGCAAGCATACATGCGCGGCGCGCGAGACGCGGATGATCGGGAAATCGGTGGAAACGAACGCGGGCAGGACTTGCGGGCATGGCGTCCTCCCCTCACGCGGCCCGTGACCGGCAATGAGCAACGAGGTCCGCACCTTGTCCTCCACCAATCAGACATAATGTTCACATATTGGACATTGTAAGTTGTGTCAACACGGCTCACCGGAGCCCATGCGCAGAAGCGCAGCGCCCTGGCGGCACTGGGCCCATCCCCGCACGCGCGAGGGAGCCGCCTGCCAGGCGCCCGTCATGCGCGCAAGGGACGCCCCATCCCCGCACGCGCGAGGGAGCCGCCGACTCCACGCTCTGTGTGGCTCGCTCCACCGG
>CALGVL010000041.1 GCA_937930165.1 uncultured Acetobacteraceae bacterium | reverse complement strand
AGCCCGGCCCATGCGATGTTCGCCGCCGATCCGGGGAAATACGGACCCTACGCACCCTCCAGCCGCCTGTTCCTGAACGTGCTCCACGCCGATCCGCAGGTCGTCTTCGGCCCCCTGCCGCCGGAGCCGGCGGCGGATGGCGCGCTGATCGACTGGCCGGAAGCGACCCGGCGGAAGCTCTCGCGCCTGCACGGGCTGTTCGACATCGCCGCCGACCATCCCGGCTTCGTCGATTTCCGCAACGAGGCCGGCCCGGCGCTGGAGGACCACGCCCGCTTCGAGGCATTGCATGCGCATTTGCTGGCGCAGGATCCGGCGCTCTGGCACTGGCGCGACTGGCCCAGCGACCTGCGCAGCCCGCAGAGCCCCGGCGTGCAGCATTTCGCTCGCGACCATGCGCGGGAGGTCGCCTTCCACGCCTTCTGCCAGTGGCTCGCCGATGCCTCGCTCGGCGCGGCGCAGAGGGTGGCGCTGGATGCGGGCATGCCGATCGGGCTGATCGCCGACCTGGCCGTAGGGACCGATGGGGGTGGCAGCCATGCCTGGTCACGGCAGCGGGAGATCCTGCCCGATCTCTCCGTCGGCGCGCCGCCGGATGTCTTCTCGCCGCTCGGCCAGGATTGGGGGCTGACCGCATTCTCCCCGCTGGAAATGCAGGCCGACGGCTTCAGCGCCTTCCGCGAATTGCTGCGCGCCGCCTTCCGCAATGCAGGCGGCGTGCGCGTCGATCATGTGATGGGCCTGCAGCGCCTCTGGGTGGTGCCGCGCGACGCCGGCCCGGCGGAGGGCGCCTATCTGCGCTACCCGCTGGACGACCTGCTGCGCCTGCTGGCGCTGGAATCGCTCCGCCACCGCTCCATCGTCATCGGCGAGGATCTCGGCACCCTGCCCGAAGGCTTCCATGATCGCATGGACGCTGCCGGCATTCTCGGCATGCGGGTGCTGTGGTTCGAGCAGGAGCAGGACGGCCGCTTCCGTCCGCCACGCAGCTGGTCACCCATGGCCGCAGCTATGACCACCACGCATGACCTGCCGACCGTGGTCGGCTGGTGGCGCGGACGCGACATTGAATGGCGCGAGCGCCTGTCCCTTTTCCCCGAAGCCGGGACGGCGGCGAAGGAGCGGGAGCGGCGGCAGGCCGACCGCAAGGCGCTCTGGACCGCCTTCCTGGAAAGCGGTGCCGCCACTGGCGACCAGCCCGGCCTGGAGCAGACCGATCCGGTGGTGGATGCGGCACTCGCGCATGTCGCCGGAGCCGCCTGCCGCCTCGCTATCCTGCCGGTCGAGGATGCGCTGGCCCTGCCGGAACAGCCCAACCTGCCCGGCACCAGCGAAGGCCACCCGAATTGGCGCCACCGCCTGCCCGGCGAGGCCGCGAAGCTGCTGGAGGATGCGGAGGTGGCGCGGCGGCTGGAAGCCTTCGCCCTGGCCCGGCCCCGCGCCGGGGGCTGAACTATGTCCGATCCGCGGCCCGGGCCGGGCGCCGTTCCCCTCCGTGCCACCGCGCGGCTGCAATTCCACAAGGGCTTCACGCTGGATGATGCGGTGCCGCTGGTGCCCTATCTGGCGCGGCTCGGCATCAGCCATCTCTATGCCTCGCCCATCCTGAAGGCGCGTTCCGGCTCGACCCATGGCTATGACATCGTGGACCATGGGCAGATCAACCCGGAACTCGGCGGCGAGCCGGCCCTGCGCCGGCTCGTGGCGGCGCTGCATGCGGCGGGGATGGGCCTCATCCTCGATATCGTGCCGAACCATATGGGCGTCGGCGGCGCGGACAATGCCTGGTGGCTGGACGTGCTGGAATGGGGCCGGCAGAGCCCCTACGCCGCCTTCTTCGACATAGACTGGGAGCCGCCGGATCGCAGCCTGCAAAACCGGCTGCTCGCCCCCTTCCTCGGCGCGCCCTATGGGGAGGTGCTGGCCTCCGGCGACCTGAAGCTGCGCTTCGAGCCGGAGACCGGCAAGCTCGCGGCCTGGTATTTCGAGCATCGCTTCCCGATCGCGCCGCAGCACTACCATCATGTGCTGGTCGCCTCCGGCGATCCGGCGCTGGAGCCGCTGGCCCTGGCTTTCGGCCGCATTGGCCTGCGCCGGCGCGACCGTCCGGAGGCGCGCGCCGAAGCTGCCCGCGCCTGGGAAGCGCTGGCGGAATTCGCCTCCAGGCCGGAGGGCGCGGCGTCGCTCGAAGCCGCGCTCGCCGCATTCGATCCGCTGACCGAGACTGGGCGGGATGCGCTGCACCGCCTGCTCGACCGACAGCATTACCGCCTGGCCTGGTGGCGCGCCGCGGCGGATGAGATCAACTGGCGCCGGTTCTTCGACATCATCTCCCTCGCCGGCCTGCGGCAGGAGGTGCCGGAGGTGTTCGACGCCACACATGACTTCATCCTGCGTCTCTATGCCGAGGGGATGATCGACGGGTTCCGCGTGGATCATGTGGACGGGATGGCCGATCCGCGCGGCTATTGCCGCAAGCTGCACCGGCGGATGCAGGCCGTGCGCCCGGGCCGGAAGCCGCTGATCTGGGTGGAGAAGATCCTGGCACCCTTCGAGGCGCTGCGCACCGACTGGATGGTGGACGGCACCACCGGCTACGACTTCATGGACGAGGCCAGCGGCGTGCTGCACGACCCTGCCGGGGAGGGGCCGCTCACCGCTCTCTGGACCGAGGGCACGCACCGCCCGGCGCTGTTCGAGGCGGAGGCACGCCAGGCCCGCCGGCAGATCCTGCGCGACAACCTGACCAGCGAATTGAATGCCACGGCCGCGGCGTTGAAGCGGGTGGCGGACCGCGACCTCGTCACCCGCGACTTCACCCTGACCGCGCTGCGCCGCGCGCTGACCGAAGTGCTGGTGCACTTCCCGGTCTACCGCCTCTACATCACGCCGGGCGGCCGCCCGGCGGAGGACAAGCGCATCCTCGACTGGGCGCTGGCCGGGGCGCGCCGCACGGTGCGCGCCACGGAATTGCCGCTGCTGGACCGTCTGGATGCCTGGCTCGGCGGCGAGGCGCCGCGCAGCCTGCCCACCAACCTCCGGCGGGAGCGCCTGGCCGCCGCCGTGCGCTTCCAGCAGCTCTCCGCCCCGACCGCGGCGAAGAGCGTGGAGGACACCGCCTTCTACCGCTATGGCAGGCTGCTCTCGCGCAACGAGGTGGGCTCCGATCCCGGCCGCTTCGCTGTCACCCCCGCTGGCTTCCACGCCGCCGCACGGGCCCGGGCGCGGCATTTTCCCCGCGCCCTGCTGGCCACGGCCACGCATGACCACAAGCGCGGCGAGGATGTACGGGCGCGCCTCGCCGTGCTGTCCGAGATCCCGGAGGAATGGGCCGCCGCGGTCGGGCGCTGGACCCGGCTCAACGCCAGCCTGCGGAAGGGGCTGGAGCACGGCCCCGCGCCGGGCATGAGCGCGCAGCTCATGCTCTACCAGATGCTGGTCGGCGCCTGGCCGCTCGGTTTGGATCCCGCGGATGAGGAGGGCGTCCGCGCCTTCCTGGAGCGGGTCGCCGCCTGGCAGGAGAAGGCGCTGCGGGAGGCGAAGCGGCGCACCGACTGGGCCGTTCCCAACCTGGAATACGAGGCCGCCTGCCGGGACTTCCTCTTCGCCATGATGGCGGGTGACCGCCCCAGCCACCTGAGCACGGAGATTGCGGGTTTCGCCGCGCGGATCGCCCCGGCCGGGGCCGTCAACGGCCTCGCGCAACTGGTCCTGCGCTGCGCCGCGCCGGGGGTGCCGGATCTCTACCAGGGCACGGAGTTCTGGGATCTCAGCCTGGTTGATCCGGACAACCGCCGTCCGGTGGACTGGGCGGCGCGGGAGGGGGCGCTGGAGCAAGCCGCAGAGCCCGCGGAATTGCTCGCACACTGGCAGGACGGAAGAGTGAAGCAGGCGGTGCTGGCGCGGCTTCTGGCGCTCCGGGCCGCGCATTCCGCGCTCTTCGCGGAGGGGGACTACCAGCCCCTGGCGGCGGAAGGCCCGCGCGCCGCGCATGTCCTGGCCTTTGCGCGCCTGCACCGCGGCCGCGCCGTCCTGGCCGTGGCAAGCAGGCTGTCCGCGCGCCTGCTCGGTGCCTCGCCCCAGCCCTTGATTCCATATGAGGAATGGCGCGGAACCGAACTTGCTCTGCCGCGTGTTGCAGAGGCACGCACCTGGCGCGAGGCGCTGACCGGGACGGTTTTCGCCGGCCCCGGCGATCGGCTGCCTGTGGGGGACATTCTCGCTCGCCTGCCGGTCGCGCTGCTGGAGGTGGGATGAGCCGCATCGTCGTCGTTTCCAACCGTGTTCCGGTGCCTGCGGGAAATGCCGGGCAGGCGGGCGGGCTGGCTGTGGCCCTGCTCGGCCTCATGCAGCGCCGCGGAGGGTTGTGGTTCGGCTGGAGCGGCGCCGTGACGGAGCATGGCGGCGCCCCGAGCTTCACCCAGCGCGGCGCGATCGGCTACGCGACGCTGGACCTCACCGAGGCCGAGCACCGCGGCTACTACACCGGCTATTCCAACGGCGTGCTCTGGCCGATGCTGCACAGCCTGCCGCATCTGATGACCTTCCGCCGCCAGGATCTGGACATCTACCGCCGGGTGAACCGGCGCTTCGCCGACAACCTGGTGCCGCTGCTGAGGGCGGATGACCGCATCTGGGTGCATGACTACCACCTGATGTCGCTGCCTGGCGCCCTGCGCGTCCGCGGCGTGCGCAACCCGACCGGCTTCTTCCTGCACGTTCCCTTCCCTTCGCCGGATTCAGCGGCCGTTGCTCCGGGGATCCGCAGCCTGGTGCAGGACGTGCTGCATGCCGACCTGCTGGGCTTCCAGACCGCAATGGACCGCGACAATTTCGCCTCCTGCGCCACCGGTTTTGCCGGCGCGCGCCGCACCGGGGATGCGGTGATGGAGGTGGAGGGCCGCGAGATCCGCCTCGGCGTCTTCCCGGCAGAGATCGCGGCGCGGGAATTCGCCGCGACTGCCGCCGTGCAGGCGAAATCGGAAGCAGCTAGGCTGCTGGCGCGCTCCATCCAGGACCAGGCGTTGCTGCTGGGGATAGACCGGCTGGACCCGACCAAGGGGCTGCCGGAGCGGCTGGATGCCTTCGCCCGGCTACTCGCCCGCCGGCCGTCGCGGGGCATGGTCATGCTGCAGGTCGCGGCGCCGTCGCGCGAGGATGTCCTGGCCTATCGCCGCCTGCGGCAAGAGCTGGATGCCGCGGCCGGGGCCGCCAACAGCGAGTTCGGCGAGCCGGACTGGCTGCCCCTGCGCCTGCTCGCCCGGCCACAGCCGCGGGACACGCTGGCCGGCTTCATGCGGCTGGCGCGGGTCGGGGTGGTCACGCCGCTCAGGGACGGCATGAACCTGGTGGCGAAGGAATACATTGCCGCCCAGGATCCGGCCGATCCTGGCGTCCTGGTCCTGTCCCGCTTCGCCGGCGCGGCGGCGCAGCTTTCCTCCGCCCTGCTGGTCAACCCGCATGATGCGGAGGGCATGGCGGAAGCCCTGCAGATCGCACTCGACATGCCGCTGGCCGAGCGGCGGGCCCGCTGGCAGGCGGCCTGGGAGGCGATCGCCGATGCCACCCCGGAGGGCTGGGGCGAAAGTTTCCTGCGTGCGCTCGGTCCCGACCATCTGCTGAGGATGCCGGCTGCCGGCACGGCCTGAGCGGCCCCGGTGACCGGAGGGCCTTCAGGCCCGCGGGTCTGAATCGGCGCGGCCAATTTGCAAGCCACCGGCCCCACGGCCCCGGCTTGACCCTTCGCCCGTATCCTGCGCCTGAAAGCGAGGTGATGGGTTGGTCGAGGCGCCGATGGTGAAATTGCAAGACCCTGTCCTGGCGGCGCTACCGGCCGGGCGGTCCGGGGCAGCGCAGGGCGGCCGTAGGGCCGAGGCGGGTCCAGGCCCGGCGCAGTCCGAATGGCTGGCGCGCTTCCCGCCGGGCTACTTCGCCTTCGTCATGGCGACCGGCATCATCTCGGCCTCGGCGCATCTGCGGGCGGTGCCCCTGGTGCCCTGGGCACTCTTCGCTCTGAACCTTGTCGCCTATCCCGTCCTCTGGGCGATCACCCTGGCGCGGCTGCTGCGCTTCCCCGGCGCCATGCTCCGCGACATGGCGCATCATGGGGTGGGCCCGACCTTCCTGACCATGGTGGCCGGGACCAGCGTGCTGGGCACGCAATTCGTCCTGCTGACCCCCTGGCGCGGAGTCGCCTTGGCACTGTGGCTGCTGGCCGGGCTGCTCTGGCTGGTGCTGATCTACGGCTTCTTCCTGGCGATGACCCTGGCCGAGCCGAAGCCGCCGATCGAGCGGGGACTGGGCGGCGCCTGGCTGCTCGTCACCGTCGCGACCGAATCCCTGGCCGTGCTGGGCGCCTCCGTCGCCGACCTGCTGCCGCAGCCGGAGGCCGTGATTTTCGCCTGCCTCTGCTTCTTCCTGCTGGGCGGGATGTTCTACGGAATCCTCATCTCCCTGATCCTGTACCGCTGGCTGTTCTTCAACCTGAGCGCGGAGATGCTGACGCCGCCCTACTGGATCAACATGGGCGCGGTGGCGATCACCACCTTGGCGGGCGCCCAGCTCATGTTCTACGTCCAGGCGCATCCCGGCCTGCATGCCTTCCTGCCGATCCTCACTGCGCTGACGGCGGGGTTCTGGGCGGCGGCGAGCTGGTGGGTGCCGCTGCTGGCGGCCATGACCGTCTGGCGCTACGCGGTGAAGCGGATCCCGCTGGCCTATGACCCGCAATACTGGTCCATGGTCTTCCCGCTCGGCATGTACACCACCGCCACCGACGCCTTTGCCCGGGCGGCCGGCTACGGCTTCCTGATGCCGATCCCGAATGTCTTCGTCTGGATCGCGCTCGCCACCTGGGTCGCGGCCTTCGGCGGGCTGGTGTTCCGCGTGGCGCGGATCCTGGCCCGTCCCTGAGCCGCTATCCGGCGGCGGGGGTGACGGAGCGCACCGTCCCGTCCGGCGCCAGGCCGTAGCGCCGCCCGGCCCAGGCGATGTGGCGTGGCCCGGCGCTGCCGGCCCAGGCCAGCAGGTGCAGCAGTGAAACCGCCGGCTGCCGCCACCAGCCGCGCGCCAGCAGGCGGGAGGTTGCGGCAGCGGCAGCCGGCGGCAGGAT
>CALGVL010000040.1 GCA_937930165.1 uncultured Acetobacteraceae bacterium | reverse complement strand
GCCTTCCTGGCCGCGCGCGCTGCGGAAGGGGCGGGCGTTGCCACGCGAGCGCGGCAACTCGCCGCCATCCGCGGCTTCCTGCGCTGGCTGTCCAGGACCCGGGACATGCCGGCACCGGCGCTTGCCGGGTTGCGCGGGCCAAGGCTGAAACCGCCCGTGCCGCGGGCGCTGACCCCCGCCCAGGCGCGGGAGGTGGCGACCAGGATCGGCAGCGTCCACGATCCGGAACGGGCGGAGGCGCCGGCGCAGCAGGCAGCGCGGGATGTCGCCCTCTTCACCCTGCTCTATGGCTGCGGGCTGCGGCTCTCGGAGGCCCTGTCGCTCAGCGTGCGCGATGCGCCGCGGGAGGGCGAGGACAGCGCGCTGCGCATCACCGGCAAGGGCGGCAAGCAGCGCCTCGTGCCGGTGCTGCCGGCGGTGCGCGCCGCCATCGCCGCCTATCTGCGCGAAAGGCCAGGGGCGCGGCCGGAGGAGCCCTTGTTCATCGGCGCCCGCGGTGCGCGGCTCGATCCCGCGGTGGCGCAGCGCTCCCTGCGGCTCTACCGCCGCCTGGCCGGGCTGCCGGAACATGCGACGCCGCATGCGCTCCGCCATTCCTTCGCCACGCATCTGCTCGGGGGCGGGGCGGATCTGCGGGCGATCCAGGAATTGCTCGGCCATGCCAGCCTGTCCACGACGCAGCGCTACACGGCGGTGGATGCGACGGCGCTGCTGGCGACCTGGCGGAAGGCGCATCCCAGGGCGGATTAGGCGGCCCTTGCCTCCCGCGTCAGGCGCAGGAAGATGGCGTTCAGGTCGGCCTCCCGCGTCGAGATGTCGAGGATCGGCAGGCCGGCGGCCCGGACCGCGTCCAGGATCGCCTCCACCCGCGCCTCCCGCGCGCGGTAGCGCAGGACCAGGCGCCGTGGCGGCTCCAGCGCCGGGGCGAAGGGCAGGAGGTTCGGCGGCACCGTTTCCAGATCCCGGTCCAGGGTGACGACCAGCGCCTTGTCATCCATGCGCGCGATCAGGTCGTGGGTGGTGTCATGCGCGATCAGGCGGCCCTCGCCGATGATGGCGATGCGGTCGCAGAGCGCCTCCGCCTCCTCCAGGTAGTGCGTGGTCAGGACGATGGTGGTGCCGGCCTCGTTCAGGCCGCGGACCATGCGCCAGAGCTGTTCCCGCAATTCGATGTCCACGCCGGCGGTGGGCTCGTCCAGCACCAGAACGGGCGGGGAATGGACCATGGCCTTGGCCACCAGCAGCCGCCGGCGCATCCCGCCGGAAAGGCTGCGGGCATAGGCATCCGCCTTGTCGGCCAGGCCCACGGCATCGAGGATCTCCATGGTCCGCCGCCGCGACCGGGGGACGCCGAAGAGCCCGGCCTGCTGCTCCACCACCTCCCGCGGGGTGAAGAAGGGGTCGAGGTTCAGCTCCTGCGGCACCACGCCGATCTGCCGCCGCAGCCCGATCGGGTCGGCATCCAGGTCCACGTCCCAGACCCGGGCGGTGCCGGCGGTCTTGCGCACCAGCCCGGCCAGGATGCCGATCAGGGTGGATTTCCCGGCGCCGTTGGGGCCGAGCAGGCCGAAGAAGGAGCCCGTGGGGATGGCCAGGTCGATGCCCTTCAGCGCCTCCTTGGCCGGGGCGGCGCCGCGGGGCGGGTAGGTCTTGCGCAGCCCGGTCAGGTGGATGGCGATGGCGGGTCGGTGGGTCATGCGGGTCATTGGAACGATCGGCCGAGGCTCCTAGGCCGCCGCGCCGCACTGGTCCACCCCGCCCGCCGCGACTATGGTGCGGTCAGATCCGCGATTTCCATGAGGAGCCCCATGCGCGACGGCATCATGACCGGCTATGTGCCGAAGCCCGTCGAGGGCATCACCCCGATGCAGCGCATCGAGGTGGAGCGGCGCAGCGTCCCCTGCGACGGGGCGGTGGGCGTGGGTGGGCTTGGCCACCCACGCGTCTGGCTGCCCATGCCCGCTGGCCAGAACGAGGTCACCTGCCCCTACTGCTCCATCACCTATGTGCTGAAGGCCGAGGCGGGTGGCGGCGACGGACACTGACGCGGCCGGCGCCCCGCCGGGCGCCGAGCGGGCCC
>CALGVL010000039.1 GCA_937930165.1 uncultured Acetobacteraceae bacterium | reverse complement strand
CCCCGGCGGAGGGGTAGCGGCGGGCTCATCCGGTCGCGGCCAGGCCGTCAGCGCCTGCGCCCAGGCCGCGGCCAGCGCCAGCCCCGGCCGCCAAAGCGCCGCCAGTTCCGCATCCTCCGCCAGCGCGGCCAACTCGCCCTGCCACAGACCGATCCAGTCCTCCGCCAGCCGGTCGAGATCGGAATCGCGCCCGGAGTCCTTCAATCCGCCCTTGCCGCACTCCAAATGTTCACTCCCCCCTGTGGGCAGCGGACCATAGCCCCGCCGGGGCGGGCAGGACATGCCTTTGATGCGGCGCAAAAACCGTCTACCGCCATCTCGGGCTGGACGTGCTAGTCTCGACACGACGACAGCAGCAACGGACCGGACCAGCCATGGCTGAAAGCACCGCCCGCGCCGAAACCGGAGCCGAGGCCACGGCTCGACCCGTGGTGGTGAAGAAATACGCCAACCGGCGACTCTACAATACAGAGGCGTCGAGCTACGTCACGCTCGAGGACCTGGCCACCATGGTCCGCCAAGGCCGTGACTTCGTCGTCTACGACGCGAAGACGGGCGAGGACATCACCCGCTCCGTCCTCACCCAGATCATCGTCGAGGAGGAGGCCAAAGGACGGAACCTGCTGCCCGAGAGCTTCCTGCGGCAATTGATCACCTTCTATGGCGACAGCCTGCAAACCGTCCTGCCCCGCTACCTGGAATTCGCCATGGCCGGCTTCGCCAAGCAGCAGGAGCAGATGCGTCATTCCCTGGAGCAGGCCATGGGCGGGCTGATGCCCTTCCCCGGCGCCTTCGGCGGGCTGGAGGAGATGCGCAAGCAGAACATGGCGATGATGGAACGCGCCATGAGCCTCTTCGCCCCCTTCCGTCCCACGCCCGATCCCGCCCAGACAATCGAGGCCCTGAAATCGGAGATTGAATCCCTGCGGCGCCAATTGGCGGAATTGCAGCAAGACAATGAAAAGGGTTCGCGCCGAGGCTGATTTCTACCAGTTCCACTCCATCACATGTTTTTCATTCGCGCGTAGGTGGAACCTCGGCACGGATCCGGCATTCCCCGGTAAGAGATATTTCTCGGGGCCGAAGGACATTCTCATGACGACAACCCAGCAGAGCGAAACGAGGCGGAGCAGCGAGACCAGCGTGAAGCCGGGCCAGCGGGCCAATGCCGCCGACCGGCATGTCGGCGCCAGGATCCGCGAGCGGCGGGTGATGATGGGACTGTCGCAGCAGCAGCTCGCGCGCATGATCGGGGTGACCTATCAGCAGGCGCACAAGTATGAGCGCGGGCTGAACCGCATCTCGGCCGGCCGGCTGTTCGAGATCGCGCAGGTGCTGGGCGTGCCCGTCTCCTTTTTCTTCGAGGGACTGGCGGCCGCGACGGAGCCGCAGGAGATTTCGCCGCGGCAGCGGATGTGTCTCGAACTGGCGCGCAATTTCGCCATGATCGACAACGAGAAGCACCAGGAGGCGCTGAGCCAGATGGCCCGCGCCCTAGCGGCACAGAGCCAGGCCGGGCAACTCACGGGCGAGAGTGGCGAGACGCACTGACCGGATAGCACCGGCGCATCCGGGGCGGGGCAGGCCCCCGCCCATGCCCATCCGTCCTCCCGGCCCCCGGGGCTCCGCCCCTGCCCATGCCGCGCGCCATCCCGCCGGAACCCGGCGGGGCGGCGCGCTTTCTGCGTCATTCATTCGATATTGCCTTAACGTGCTGAGTCGCCGTCCTCCCCCTCCTGCTCCGCTGCTCCGGCCACGCCGACGCACCGGCCGCCTCGTCCTGGCCGGGTTCGGCCTGCTGCTAGCCGGCGCGGCGGGCGGGTTCACTCTTGGGTTGAGCCTCCGCCCTCCGACGCCGCCCGCCACCACGCCGCAACCCGCATCCATACCGGCGGAAGCGCCGGCCCAGCCGGCCGGGCCGCCCGCGGCGCAGGCCCCGGCCCTGGACAGCCTGCTGGCCGAGCTGGAGGCGCTGCGGCAGAGGATCACCGCGGAACAGGCGCGGCTGGCCGCGGCGACCGAGGCACGCGTGGCGGCGGAGGCGCAGCTTGCCCAGACGCAACGCCAGGCTGCGGCCGCGGCGCCACGGCCGGAAGCGCCGGCGCCCCCCGCCCCGCCCCCTGCCCCACCCCGGCCGGCGCCGCGGCCCGAGCCGGCAGCGCTGCCATCCCCGCCGTCCCCGTCCCAGCCGCGGGTGGTGCTGCATCACCAGGCCGGCTCCGCCACTGCGGCCGGGGCCGCCGCCGACCTGGCCGCGATGATGCGGGCCGGCGGCTTCGAGGTGGAAAATGTGCGCGGCGACCCGGCCGTGCCCTCCCAGCGGGTGGTTCGCTACTTCCATGCCGAGGATGCGCCGATGGCGGCACGGCTGGCCGGGCGGCTCGGCCGCGGCTGGGCGATCCAGGATTTCCGGGCGCATGAGCCGGCTCCCCCGCCGGGCACGCTGGAGGTCTGGCTGCCGGAGCGCTGAGCCGGGAGGGACGGTTCTGCCCGCCTTGCAGTCTCAATGCCGCTGGCGGCGCAGCATCTCCCGCTGCCAGCGCATCTGGTCCACCTGCTGGCGCTGGAACCTCTCCTGCCGCCTGAGCATCTGCTCCGCCTGACGGCGCTGGAGCAGATCCTGCTGCGGCGCCTGCAATGCCTGCAGCCGGCGCTGGCGCTCCATTTCCTGCCGCTGCAGCATCTCCTGCTGGCGCTGCAAGGAATCCGTCCGCCGCCCCTCCGGCAGCGCCGGGCGCGGATGCAGCAGCGCGGCAAGGAGGACAGCCCGGCGCGAGAGCCTCGCCATGCAGCAACTCCAACAGGGCCGGCGCAGGCCCGGTAGCCAGATGATGCCTCCGGGGCGACGGAACTGCGCCCACCCTGCTTCAATCCGCCGCGAGCCGGGGCGGCGCCTCAAAGGGGCGGGAAGCCGGGCGTCGCCGGCCTCCGGCGGGCGTTGTGCGTGGAACGGATCGGTCTTGCAGGAAGGAGCCGATGCACCATCCCACCCGTCTCGCCGCCGCCCTGGCGGCGCTTCTCCTCCCCCTCGGTGCCGCGGCGCAGGAGCGCGCGACCGGGACTGTCACCATCCAGCAGCCGCCGCCCCAGCCGAGCGGGGCGGTGGTGACCACCCCCGACGGCCGGACCGTCGAGCTGCCGCCCGGCGCCGGGGCACAGATCGGCGGCGCCAATGTGGTGGTGGAACAGCCGACGGCGCGCGGCAGCAAGCTGACGGTGCAGAACGACGTGCTCTTCGCCTTCGACAAGGCGGATCTGCGACCCGAGGCCAGGGAGGCCTTGACCCGCGTCGCCGAGATCATCCGCCAGCGCCAGCCGCGCGAGGTGCGCATCATCGGCCACACCGACAGCATCGGCTCGGAGGAGTACAACCTGCAGCTCTCGAAGCGGCGGGCCGAGTCGGTGGAGCAGTGGCTGGCCGCGAATGGCGGCGGCGTGCCGCCCATGGAGGTGGAAGGCCGCGGCGAGAGCGACCCGGTCGCCTCCAATACCGCCAATGGCCGTGACAACCCGGAAGGCCGGCAGCAGAACCGCCGGGTGGAGGTGCTGCTGGAACGCTAGCGCTCCGCCCGCATCATCCCGGTGTGGATGAAGCCGTAGGCAGGATAGTTGGTGGCACCGTAGCCGTTCACCCGCGGATACCAGACCCGCACCAGCGACCAGTCGCCGCGCGGCGAGACATCCAGCACCGGCTGGTCCCGCGCCACCCGCCCCTTGGCGGCACCGGAGGCCCAATTGGCGTGGTCCACCCGGATCTCCCGCGCCGAGACGATGCGCGTGACCACCGCCACATGCCCCTGCCGCAGGCGGGAAGTGCGCATCAGCACCAGTACGCTGCCGATGCGCGGCACCCGGCTGCGCTCGTAGCGGCCCGCGGCGGCCTCCCACCAGGTCCAGGCGTCGCCTTGTAGGTTAATCCCGGTGCGGGCGCGGGCATAGGGCACGCAGGACCACAGGCCCGCCTCGCCCGTGGGCGCAGGCACGCGGGAAGTGCCGCATGCGGCCAGAAGCAGCAGTGTGAGAAGCGCGAAGTATCGCATATCCCCCGGGATCCCCCCCGATCCCTTGCGCATCCTGGCACGGATCGCGCGCGGGGCGCAGGGGCTTCGCGCCGGCCGCCGCTACAGCCGGCGCAGCACGCCGCAGATATGCGCCACCTGCCCCTCGGTCAGTTCCGGGTACATGGGCAGGCTCAGCACCTCCCGCGCCGCGCGCTCGGTCTCGGCGCATCCGGCGGGGCCGAGCGGCACGCGCTCCTTGTAGGCGGGCTGCAGATGCACCGGCACCGGGTAGTGGATGCCGGTGCCAATCCCTTCCGCCTTCAGCCGTGCCTGCAATCCGGCGCGGTCCTCGCTGCGGATGACATATTGGTGGAAGACGTGCTCGGCTCCCGGCCGGCGGGCCGGCGGGGCGATGGGCCC
>CALGVL010000038.1 GCA_937930165.1 uncultured Acetobacteraceae bacterium | reverse complement strand
CAATTCGGCGATGGCGGGGACTTCAGTCAGCCCCGCCGCCGCCATTCCGACCGAGAAAAGCCTCCCCTTGAAGCCGCCCCGGGCCAGATTGCGGGCCAGGATTGCGGCCTCGGGCTGGCCGGGATCGGCGACCAGGACCAGGCTCCGGGGCCGGAACAGGGCGCTCTGCCGGAATTTCGTGCTGCGGGGGGGAAGCAGGCTGGGCATGGCGCGGTGCAAACTGAACCCCATGGCCCGGCACCGCAACCGGGACCTGCGCGACGGCTTGCCGGAAGCCACGCCGCCCGCTCCACTGCACCATCGCAAGGTGGAGGTAGCGGCGCATGACGGGGGATCCGAGACTTGATCCGGAAATGCGGGCATTCAACGCCATGATGGAGGCAGCGGCGCAGCGCCTGCCGCCGATCCGCCTGGCCCTGCCCTTCGACGAGCCCCGCGCCCTGACCGAGGCGCTGAACCTGCCCCTGTCCGAGGGCGGGCCAGTCATGGCGGAGAGCACCGACCGCTGGCTGCCGGTGCGCGGACGGCGCATCCAGTGCCGGCTGCACCGGCCCTCCGCCGCCTCTCCCCTGCCGGTCCTGGTCTATCTGCATGGCGGCGGCTGGGTCTGGAACAGCATCGACACGCATGACCGGCTGATGCGCGAATATGCCGCCGCTTCCGGCTGCGCCGTGCTCGGCCCGGACTATGCGCTGAGCCCGGAAGCGGTCTTCCCGCAGGCGCTGGAGGAATGTGCCGGCGTGCTGCGCTGGGTGGCGGAGCATGGGGCGGAATGGGGCCTGGATCCTGAGCGGATCGTGCTGGGCGGCGATTCCGCCGGCGCCAACCTGGCCGCCGGCGTGGCGCTGATGCTGCGCGATTCAGGTGAGCCTGTGCCGTTGCGTGGGCTGCTGCTGAATTATGGCGTCTTCGACAGCCGGCTCGACACGCCGAGCTACCGGGAATTCGCCGAAGGCTACGGTCTGACCCGCGAGCGCATGGAATTCTACTGGCGAAGCTATGCGCCGCGCCCCGCCGATCGCCTGAATCCGCTGGCCGCGCCCTTGCGGGCCGATCTCTCCGGCCTGCCGCCCTGCCTGCTGCAGATCGCGGAGCTGGACGTGCTGGCCAGCGAGAACCACGCCATGGCTGCCCGGCTGCGCGCCGCCGGTGTGGCGGTGGAGGCGGAGGTCTTTCCCGGCACGGTGCATGGCTTCCTCCGTGCCCTGGGGCATGTCGGGGCGGCACGCCGGGCCGTGGCGCAGGCGGGCGAATGGCTGCGGCGGCTTTGGCGCTGATGTCGCCATCCGCATCAGGCATCCGCCAGTCCCTGCGGACGGGAAGATGCCGCAGTGACCCAGGGCCAGTTTATCCTCTACGAGCATGTGACGCCGCCGCCGCGTCACCGGCCACCGCTCGCCGATCCTGCCGGGCCTGGCTTCTTCTTCGCCGAGCGCACGCACCTGCCGGCCGGCACCCATGCCTTCCGCTTCCAGGTGATGCTGCCGCCCGAACCGCCCCTCGGCGCGCGTCTGGTCGCCGCAATCCGCCGGCTGGATGGGGATGGGCGGCTGCTGACCTGCTGCAACGATTTCCCGAAGCGGAGCGATCTCGGCTCCCATGCCACTGCCAGCCTGCCGGAATTGCTGAAGGACGAGCGCCGGCGCCGCCTATTTCGCCAGTTGCGCAACCGCGACTGGCAGCAGATCGAAGGCTGCCGGACCTGCCTGTTCGACGATCCACAGGCAACGCAGGCTGCGGCCCGCGCCGCGCGCCGCGAGTTCAGCCGGACAGCGGTCGCGCCATGAAGGTGCTGCCGGGACCGTAGCTCTCCAGCGCCCCAGGGGCGCGCGACGGGATGGGGCGAAAGCCCTGGCGCTGCCAGTATCCGGCGGTTCCCGCCACGGCGACGAGGGTGAGGCGCGGCAGCCCCAGTACCGTCGCATGGCCGAGCAGCGCCGCGAGCACCGCCGCCGCATGCCCCCTGCCCCGCGCCGACAGATCCAGCGCGATGTCGTGCAGGTGGAAGGCATCCGGCCGCGTCGGCAGGCGGCCGAGCAGGGTGTCCAGTGCCGGGGGGGCGGCGGCAGTCCAGGGATGCGCGATGGCATAGCCACGGATGCCGCCCTCGTCACCCAGCACCAGGCAGCCGGCGGGGTGCAGCGCAAGCCGCTCGGCGAAGACCGCGGCATCTTCCGGGTGTTCGGCATGGATCGCGTCGGCAAGCGCCGCCACCGCCGGCAGGTCGGCTGCCCGCATCGGGCGCCAGCGCGTGGATGACTCCATTCCACCCCCAACTCGCGCTATGGGTTATAATACCATCTGGAAGGCCCGCGCATGACCAGCATCACCCCCGGCCCGCGTAACCTCATCACCGATGTGGATGGTATCCTGGTCGGCAATGCCGAGGACCATGGTCTCCGCTCCGGCACAACCGTCATCATGCCGGAGGAACGCTGCACGGCCGCGGCGGATATCCGGGGCGGCGCGCCGGGCACGCTGAACATCCAGGCGCTCGACCCCACCGCCATCGGGAATGAGGCGGATGCCATCGTCCTCTCCGGCGGGTCCATGTATGGGCTGGATGCGGCGGGCGGCGTCTGCGCCGTGCTGGGCGCGCGGGGACGCGGGGTGCAGTTCGGCGGCGCCACCGTCCCGGTGGTGCTCAGCGCCATCCTCTTCGACCTGACGAATGGCGGCGACAAGGCCTGGGGCGAGGCGCCACCCTATAACGCGCTCGGCCGGCGCGCGCTGGAGGCGGCGGGGCGGGACTTCGCCCTCGGCAATGCCGGGGCCGGGCTGGGCGCCAGGGCGGGGGCGCTGAAAGGCGGGCTCGGCAGCGCCAGTTGCATCACCGGGGACGGGTTGCAGATCGGCGCCCTCGTTGCGGTGAACAGCTTCGGCAACGTGACCCTGCCCGGCAGCGACCGCTTCTGGGCCTGGCCGCTGGAGATGGGGGAGGAGTTCGGCGGCCTCGGCCCGCCCCCGGCGGATTGGCGCGGTGAGGCCGAGATGCCCCTGCCCCCGGGCTTTGCCGTCAACCCGATGGCCAACACCACCATCGCCGTGGTGGCGGTGAATGCGGCGCTGACCAAGGCGGAGGCGCAGCGCCTCGCCATCATGGCGCAGGACGGGCTGGCGCGGGCGATCCGGCCGATCCACACGCCCTTCGACGGCGATTCGGTGTTCGTGCTCGCCACCGGCCGGGTGCCGCTGACCGGTCCGGCCATGCTGGCGCGGCTTGGGCATCTGGCGGCGGACACCTTGGCCCGGGCCGTGGCACGCGGAGTGTACCACGCGGAGAGCCTTGGCGACCGGCCGGGCTGGAAGGAATGGCGCGCAGCGCGGGCCAGCACTGGCTGACACATCGCGGCGATCGGGCGGGAGGGGGACTGGCGGCTCTCCACATATCCGTGCTCCGGCAGCCGGACCGCTGCCGCAGGAGACCGCCGCCATGCCCCCCGGCATCCATCCCCTCCCCCGCCTCGCGCTCCTGGCGGCTGCCCTTGCCATGGCCGCGCCCTTTGCCGCGCAGGCGCGCGGCGGAGGCGGCAGCGGAGGTGGCGGCACGGCCCGGTTCCATGGCGGCTTCGGCGCCATGCGCGGAACGGGTATCCCGTCCTTTCATGGCGACTTCATCGCTGCTCCAGGCCCGCGGGGCAGGCATGCCGGCCTAGTCCTCCGCCTGGGCAATCCGGCCGCGCTGCGCGGCGGCCGCAACTTCCTCCGGTCCGTTCCCGGCATCCCACCGCTGCGCGGCACGGCGCTGCCGCCCCTGACCGGCAAGCCCGTTCCGCCATTGCGGGGCGGCGGCTTCCGCGGCCCGGAGATCTGGCGGAGGGGCCATGACGGCACTTGGCACCATCATCCCGGCTTCGGCCATCGCGCGCGGCTGAGCGCGGGCGTCCACGGCTTCGGCGTCCTGGCGCCGGTCGTCGGCCTGCCGGTCGTCGTCACCCCCTACGGCGTCCGGGCTTATGGGAATAGCTGCAACGCCGAGCCCTATATCTGCCCGATCACTCCGGAGGCCCCGGTCGGGACGCCCTGCGCCTGTCCGCTGGTGGGTGGCGGGGTGGCGCAGGGCTGGGTCGAGTAGCCTGCGCCGGCCGGCTCAGCCGCCGCTCAGGGCGCGCTTGGCGACCTCGGCCAGCCAAGTGCTGGCGGTCGGCAGGATCGCGTCGTTGAAGTCGTAATTCGGGTTGTGCAGCTCGCGGCCGCCCTCGGCCGGGCCGTTGCCGATCCAGACGAAGGCACCCGGCACCTCCTTCAGGAACCAGGAGAAATCCTCGCCAGTCATGGCCGGGAGCATGTCGCGACGCAGCTCCGTCACGGCGCCGGCGGCCGCGGCGGCCAGTTCGCGCTCCGCCGGGTGGTTGGCCGTGACCGTCACGCCGCGGCGGATCACCACCTCGGACTTGAGCTGGAAGGCAGCGGCGATGCCCTGGGCCACGCGGTGCAGGCCGTCCACCAGCATCTCGCCGGTCTCCTCGCGCAGGAAGCGCAGCGTGCCCTTCAGCACGGCACGCTTGGGAACCTGGTTCTGCGCCTCCCCGGCCTCGGCGATGGTCACGCTGATCACGCCGGCATCCAGCGGATCCACATTGCGCGCTACGATGGATTGCAGCCCGACGATGCAATGCCCGGCGCCGATCATCGGGTCGCGCGTCAGATGCGGCAGGGCGGCATGGCCTGCATGGCCCTCGAAAGTGATCTCGAAGCGGGCGGCGGCGGCCATCACCGCGCAGTCATGCACCGCGATGGTGCCGGCGGGCAGGCCGGGCCAATTGTGCCAGCCGAAGATGCGCTCCATCGGGAAACGCTGGAACAGTCCGTCGGCGATCATGGACTTGGCGCCGCCGCCGCCCTCCTCCGCCGGCTGGAAGACGAGCTGCACCGTCCCGGTCCAGGAGCTGTCCGCCGTCAGCAGCGCGGCGGCGCCGAGCAGCGCCGCGGTGTGCCCGTCATGGCCGCAGGCATGCATCACGCCGGGAACGGTGGAACGGTGCGGCAGGTCCGTGTTCAGTTCCTGGATCGGCAGCGCGTCCATGTCGGCGCGCAGCCCGACCGAGCGGTTGGAGGCGCCGCCCTTGCCGCCGCGCCGGATGGTACCAACCACGCCATGGCCGCCGACCCCCTCGGTCACTTCCACGCCCATTGCCCGCAATTGCTCGGCAACGAAGGCGGCGGTCGGGCCCTCATGCAGGGTCAGGCCAGGATTGGCATGCAGGTGGCGGCGCCACCGGGTGAGAGTCTCGGCAAGCTTCGGATCCATGCCATAAGGGTAGAGGGCGCCCGCCCTCCCCGCCACCCCCGCCCCCCCACCGGGAACCCCGGGGGAGCAAATTGCTTTCGGATTCGTGTTGCGAAATCTCTGCCGCCTCCTCCCCGCGCTGCTGCTGCTCCTGGCCCTTCCTGCGGCGTCGCAGGAGCCGCCCCCGGTGGAACCGGAGGAGCCGGCGGAGCCGGTACCGGAGCCATCCGTCCTGCCCTATCAGGTGGATATCCGTCCCACCGGGAATGGCGCGGTCGATTCGGCGCTCTCCGCCATATCCCGGCTCGCCCAATTGCAGGACCAGGCGCCCACCAGCGCCGCTGGCATTCTGAGCCGGGCCCAGGCCGATCGGGATAGGCTGCCCCAGGCTCTGCAATCCCAGGGCTATTGGGGCGGGACGGTGCGGATCGAGATCGCCGGCCTGCCCCTCGGCAGCCCGGACCTGCTGGACCGGCTGGAAGCGACCACGGAGCGTCCGGTGCCGGTCGCGATCATCGCCGATCCCGGCCCGCTCTATCATATCGGCAGCGTCACCGTCCGGGCGGCGACGCCGGACGGGGCAGCGGCCGTCGCCGCCGTGACGGAGCAGCCCTTCGGCCTGGCGGCAGGCGACCCGGCCATGGCCGCCCCGGTGCTGGAGGCGGAGCGCACCCTGCTCAACCGCCTGCTGGACGGCGGCCACCCACTGGTGGCGGTCGCGGAGCGGCGGACCGTGGTCTTCCACGACCGGCGGATCATGGAGGTCGCCTGGACCATCGCCCCCGGCCCGGTCGCCACCTTCGCCGCGCCCGATGTGGCAGGCACGGTGGACGTCAATCCCCGCTTCCTGCGCCGCTATGCCACCCGCCTTATCGCCGGCGAGACCTACAGCCCGGACCGGCTGGAGCGGGCGCGGAAGGATGTCATGGCGCTCGGCGCCTTCGACGCGGTCCGGGTGCGGGCGGCGGACCGGCTGAACGAGATGGGACAATTGCCGACCACCTTCACCGTCTCGGAGCGGCCCCGCCATGCCGTGGGTTTCTCCGCAGCCTACGAGACCAATTACGGCCCCTCCGCCAGCGTCTACTGGGAGCACCGCAACCTCTTCGGCCGCTCCGAGCGGCTGCGGCTGGAAGGCGAGGTGGCCCGCATCGGCACCGGCGGCGGCCTCGACCGCATGACCTACCGCACCAATGCCAGCCTGCGCGCGCCCGTCTTCTTCGGCCGCACGACCCTGATCGCCAGCATCGGCGCGCTGCGGGAACGACTGGAAGCCTATGACCGGGACGCCGTCACCGGCTCCCTCATCTTCGAGAGGCAATTGTCGGAGCGATTGGCCCTGCTGGCCGGACCCACCTTCGATTTCGGCCAGATCGGGCCGCCGGACGGCAAGCTCTCCCCCTACCAGGTCGTCGGGATCACCTTCGGCGGGCGCTATGACGGGACGGACAGCCTGCTGGATCCCGCGAGAGGCTGGCGGCTCACCGGCGCCGTCACTCCATCCTGGAGCATCCGGGCCGCCGCTCCCTTCGCGCCGCTACGCCTGACCACAAGCACCTATTGGGACCTGTTCGGCGACCGGCGCAGCATCCTGGCCATGCGCGGGACGCTGGGCTCGCTGCTCGGGGCGGAACGGGTGGATGTGCCGCGGCACCTGCGCTTCTATGCCGGTGGCGGCGGCTCGGTCCGCGGCTACGACTACCAGTCGATCGGCCCGCGCGACGAGCGGGGCAAGCCGGCCGGCGGGGCCAGCCTGGTGGAGGCAAGCCTGGAATTACGGCAGCGGGTCTACGGGAATTTCGGCGGTGCCATCTTCGTCGATGCCGGCTCTGTCGGCACGAATTCGGCACCGGACTTCGCCACGCTGCGCGTCGGGGTGGGGGTCGGGCTGCGCTACTACACGGCGATCGGGCCAATCCGGGCGGATGTGGCGGTGCCGCTGGTGAAGCAGGTGGGTTCCTCCGGCTACGGACTCTATGTCGGCATTGGCCAGGCTTTCTGAACGATGCGCCGTTTCACTCTCCTGCTGCTCCTCTGCCTCGGCCTGCTCGGTGCCGTGCCCTTGCTTGTGCCCATCGGAGCAGCGCAGGACCCCAGCGGCGCGGGCGGCGGCTCCTGGCTCGAACGCCAACTGGAATCCCGGATACCGGGGCTGCATATCGAGGGGCTGGAAGGCGTCTTCCGTGCCGCCCCCATCGCCCGGCGGATCACCCTTTCCGATGCGCAGGGGGTGTGGCTCAGCCTGGAGCAGGCGAAGCTCAATATCGGGCTCACTGCCCTGCTGCGTGGCGAAGTGCGGCTGGCGGAGCTGGAGGCGGTGCGGATGCAGGTACTGCGCCTGCCGGAAAGCCAGCCGGACACGGCGCAGCCTTCCCAGCAGCCCTCCCAGGGGGGCCTCCCGCAGCTTCCGCAGCTCCCGGTGGATATCTCCATCGACCATCTGGGCGTGCAGCGGCTGGAGCTGGAGCCGGCAGTGGCAGGACAGGCGGCGGCCTTCTCGCTGTCCGGCCAGGCGGCGCTGCGCTCGGGCAGCTTGCAGGCGAAGCTGGACCTGCAACGCCTGGACGCGGATGGCCGGGCGCAGGCCGACATCGCCCTAAACCCGGCGGCCGGCCAGCTTTCGGCCCAGCTCAGCCTGCATGAGGCAGCGGGTGGGTTGGTGCCGGTGCTGCTCGGACTGGGAGAGTATCCACTCTCGCTTGAGCTACGGCTGGCGGGTCCGGCGACAGGGGCAGATCTGACGCTTCAGGCCGGGTTGGGGCCGGACGGCTCGCTCT
>CALGVL010000037.1 GCA_937930165.1 uncultured Acetobacteraceae bacterium | reverse complement strand
AGTTCGCCCGCGGGCGGGAAGATTTTGTGCGGGTTCATCAGATCGCGCGGATCGAACAGGCGCTTGACCTGGCGCATCACATCGAGTTCGACCTCGCTGTACATCAGCGGCATCAGGTCGCGCTTCTCGATGCCGACGCCGTGCTCGCCCGTGATGCTGCCGTCGAACGCCACGCAGATCTCAACAATGCGCCGACCAGCCTCCATCACATGCTTCAACAACTCGCGGTTGTTTGGATCTTCGATCAGAATGAGCGGGTGCAGATTGCCGTCGCCAGCGTGGAACACGTAGCCCACCCGCAAGTTCATCTCCTCACAGATACGGTTCACGCCAGCCAAGGTCGTGGCCAATTTGCTGCGCGGCACTGTCACATCGACCAAGTAGTAGGCCGGAGCCAGGCGCGACATCGCACCGACGGCGCTCTTGCGACCGTACCAGATCGCATCACGCTGGGCGGCGGTCTGCGCGATCCGCATATCGCTGGCGTTGTAGCGCTGCATAATTGCGCTGATCTCGTCCAGCGGGTTGAACAAGCAGAGAAACGAGCTGAGGCACAACTCAAACGGCGCGAGGCCGAAGGGAATCTATATGGTCCGCCTTCGACTACCGTGGGTGAGTTGACTAAGGCAATCCGCGAAGCAGCCCTCAAGGCAGTCGGGAAGGCGTAGTGCAGGTCGCGGTGCGCTCGCCCGGTCAGGCTTTATGCGCCCTCTTGCGCCTCTCTTACTCCCCGCCTATCGGGCGTGCCGCCAACCGAACGACGTTTTCTGCAACGCAACACAAAGGACGCCCCGATGGCCATCGAGCGCACCCTCTCCATCATCAAGCCGGACGCCACCCGCCGGAACCTGACCGGCAAGATCAATGCCAAATTCGAGGAAGCGGGCCTGCGCATCGTGGCTCAGAAGCGCCTGCGCCTCTCCGAGGCCCAGGCCGGCGAGTTCTACGCCGTGCACCGGGAGCGCCCCTTCTACAACGATCTGGTCGCCTTCATGACCAGCGGCCCGGTGGTGGTGCAGGTGCTGGAGGGCGAGAACGCCGTCGCGAAGAACCGCGAGATCATGGGCGCCACCAACCCGGCCAATGCCGCGCCGGGCACCATCCGCAAGGAATTCGCCGAGAGCATCGAGGCGAACAGCGTCCATGGCTCCGACAGCCCGGAGACCGCGAAGGCCGAGATCGCCTTCTTCTTCGCAGGCATCGAGATCATCGGCTGAAATTGCGCGGGGGCGGCCTGATGGCCGCCCCCCGGTATGGTCCGCCGGCTGATGCCGGGCGTCAGGCGATGAAGAGCAGCATCGCCAGCAGGATGATCGCGGTCAGCGCGATCGACCAGGTGATGAACTGGGTGAAGTTCTCCCAGCCGCGCTGGCGGTCGGCTATGATGTCCTTCGCCTCGACGGCGGAGAATTCATAGGTATCCTGGTGCTCGGCCACGGCTGTTTCCCTCACTTGGTCGCGCCTGTCAGGTTGGCGGTGTAGGAAGCGCGGGCGCCGACGGCAAGGGGTTCAGCAGGGCGCCATTCGGCGAGGCCATCCCGGCGATCACCGCCCGGCCATCCTCCAGCCGCACCCGTCCGGCCGCCAGCCAGGCCAGGGCGGCGGGATAGAGGCGGTGCTCCTGCTCCAGCACCCGCGCCGCCAGGCTTTCCGGTGTGTCCCCGGCCAGCACGGGCACTGCGGCCTGGGCCAGGATCGGGCCCTCATCCACCCCGGCGCTGACCAGATGCACGGTGCAGCCATGCAGCCGCACCCCGGCCTCCAGTGCCCGCCGGTGGGTGTCCAGCCCGGGGAAGGCGGGCAGCAGGGAAGGGTGGATGTTGACCAGCCTTCCCTCCCAGCGTGCGACGAATCCAGGCGTCAGCACCCGCATGAAACCGGCCAGCGCCAGCAATTCCACATCGTGCCGGACGAGTTCCGCCTCCATGGCCCGCTCGAATCCGTCGCGGTCGCCGCGGAAGGCGCGGCTTTCCACCACCGCCACCGGCACCCCGGCGGCCTTGGCGCGGGCCAGCCCGGCGGCATCGGCGCGGTTGGACAGCACCAGCGCGATCTCTGCCGGATAGGCGGGATCGGCCGCCGCCGTCAGCAGTGCCGCCATGTTGGAGCCGCGGCCGGAGATCAGGATGGCGGTCCGCTTCCTCATGCGGCGGGCCAGGTCCCGGGCAGGTTCTCTATCCGCAGCCCCGCCGCGCCGGGCCGGGCGGCGAGATGGCCGATGCGGAACACCGTCTCGCCTTCTGCCCGCAGCCGGGCGGCGGCGTCCTCGGCCTGATCGGCTGCCACCACGGCCACCATGCCGATGCCGCAATTGAAGACGCGCAGCAGTTCCTCCGCCGCGACATTGCCGGTGCGGGCCAGCCAGCCGAAGACGGACGGCACGGGCCAGGACGCGGCATCCACCACCGCCTCCACTCCCTCCGGCAGCACGCGTGGCAGGTTGCCCGGCAGGCCGCCGCCGGTGATATGCGCCGCCGCCTTCAGCAAGCCTGCGCGATGCAGCGCCAGCAGCGGCTTCACATAGATCCGCGTCGGCGCCAGCAGCGCCTGCCCCAGGGTCCTGCCGGGCGCGAAGGGCGCCGGATCGGCCAGGCTCAGCCCGCTGGCCGCGACAATGCGCCGCACCAGGGAGAAGCCGTTGGAATGCACGCCCGAACTGGCCAGCCCGAGCAGAACGTCCCCGGGGCCGAGATCGCCGCGCGGCAGCAGATTGCCGCGCTCCGCCGCGCCGACGGCGAATCCGGCGAGGTCGTAGTCCTCCGCGGCATACATGCCCGGCATCTCGGCGGTCTCGCCGCCGACCAGGGCACAGCCGGCCTGGCGGCAGCCCTCGGCGATGCCGGCGACGACGGCGCGCGCCTGCTCCAGCCGCAGCTTGCCGGTAGCGAAGTAGTCCAGGAAGAAGAGCGGCTCGGCGCCCTGCACCACCAGGTCGTTCACGCACATGGCGACCAGGTCGATGCCCACGGTGTCGTGCTGGCCGGCATCGATCGCGACCCGCAGCTTGGTGCCGACGCCATCGGTGGAGGAGACCAGCACGGGATCGGTGAACCCCGCCGCGCGGGGGTCGAACAGGGCGCCGAAGCCGCCCAGCCCGCCCATGCTGCCGCTGCGGGCGGTGGCCTTGGCCAGGGGCTTGATCGCCTCCACCAGCGCGTCGCCCGCATCGATGTCGACGCCGGCGTCACGGTAGGTCAGGCTCGGGAAGGGGGAACTGGTCAGGGCGACCTCCGATCGGCTATGGCCTTGGTTTCGTCCGATGACCACAGCGCCGTCTGGCGCGGAGGTCGGAATCGGCCGATGAATTAACCGTCCGATGGATGCGGCACCATCCGGTGCCGGCGGTCCGAATCGGCCGGCCGGAATTCGGGAGAGACGGAGAACTGATGCTGGGTTGCAGGACAGGCTCCGGACAGGCCGCGCCGGTCGGCCGCGGCGGAAACAACCATGTGCGCGCCCTGTTCGCAACCGCGGCGTTGCTGGCCGCCATGGCCGCCACCCCGGCTGGCGCGCAGGGCCTGCCGCCCGCCGATGCCGAGGGGCTCACCGCGGTCGAGCCCAGCACCCCCCTCCTGAACCTGAGCCAGCACGGCGTGCCGGCCGAGGCCACGGCGGAGAACGGCGTCCTGGCGCGCGAGAAGGCGCTCGCCGCCGGCCGCCGCACCGCCTGGGAGAGACTGCTGGAAGAAGCCGGGGCGCCGCCCATGCAGCTTTCCGACAGCCAGATCGAGAACCTCGTCTCCTCCATCGTCATCGAGCAGGAACGCACCTATCCCACCCGCTACAGCGGCCGGATCACGGTGAATTTCAACGCTGGGCGGGTCCGCTCCCTGTTGGCCGGGCGGGCGCCGGGCCTGCCCCCGGTCGCCGCCGCGCCCGGCCTTGGCGGCGGCGCGGCACCCACGGGGCCGGCCTCGAATTGGCTGGAGGCCATCGCCAATTATCGTTCCATGGGGGAATGGCTGGAATTGCGGCGGCGCCTGCAATCGGCAGGGGCGGTCGCGTCGGTGGAGGTCCTCGGCATCACGGTGGAGGCGGCACGGCTCCGGCTCGGCCTGCGCTCGCCGCCGCAACTGGCGGCCGGCGACCTGGCCGGGCTCGGCATCGCCCTGGCGCCGGCCATGGGCGCAGGGCCAGGGGGCGCGGCGCCGGGCCAGGCCTGGCGCGTGGGCCTTGCCGGAGGGGGGTGACCCGCGCCGTGCCCCGGGGGGTGGCGGCATGACCGGCCTCGATCCCGGGGCGGGGCGCCATGCGCTCGTCACTCTGCCCAATCTCATCACCCTGCTCCGGCTCTGCGCCGTGCCGGCGACCATCTGGCTGATCCTGCAGCAGCGGCTCGACATCGCCTTCGGGTTGTTCGTCGGGGCCGGCATCTCGGATGCGCTGGACGGCTGGCTGGCGCGGGTGCGCAATGCCCGATCGGCGCTCGGGGCCCTGCTCGATCCGGTGGCCGACAAGGCTCTGCTGGTCTCGGTCTATGTCACCCTGGCGGGGATCGGCGTGCTGCCGGACTGGCTCGCCATCCTGGTGGTGTTCCGCGACCTGGTGATCGTGGGCGGGGTTCTGGTGCTCTGGGTGCTGGGCCAGCCGCCGGCCATCCGGCCGCTCTTCATCTCCAAGCTCAACACGCTGCTGCAGCTCGGCCTGGCCGGGCTGGCGCTGCTGCTGGCCGGCTTCGGCCTGAGGGCCGCCATCCTGCTGGAGGCGATGATCTGGCTGGTCGCCGCCACCACCTTCGCCTCCGGCCTCGCCTATGTCGTCTCGGCGCTGCGCGGCCCGCGCGCCGGTGCGGGGGACGAGGGGCCATGAATCTCGTGCCGCCGGACCGGCCCATGCCGCGCCCGCCTGCGGGAGAGACGCCGCCCGCCCCTGGCCGCGGCCGCATCCTGCCGAGCCCGCCCCGCCTCGCCACGCGCGGCCAGCGGGTGGCGCTGGCACTGGGCCTGCTGGGGGCGCTGCTGCTCGTCCTCTGGCTGTTCTCGGCGATCCTGACACCTTTCGTCCTGGCGGCCTTCATCGCCTATTTCCTCGATCCGCCTGCCACCCGGCTGGCCTGGCTCGGGATTCCGCGGACCTTCGCGGCGCTGTTGCTGATCCTCGCCCTGGCGGCCATCGCGCTGCTCTGCGTGCTGCTGCTCTATCCGCTGCTGATCTCCCAGGTCACGGTGCTGCTGCAGCGCCTGCCGAGCTATGTGCTCGGCATAGGCCAGGCGGTGCGGGAGGCGATCTCGGCGCTGTCGGAGCGCTTCGGCCCGGATGTCGTGAGCGGCCAATTGCAGGATCTGGCGGTGGCGCAGGCGGGGGCGATCATCTCCTTCCTCGGCACCGCCCTGGCGCGGCTGATCGGCGGCGGCGTGGCGCTGTTCAACGTCTTCACCCTGGTCGTGGTCACGCCCATCGTCGCCTTCTACCTGCTGCGTGACTGGCCACGGATCATCATCCGCGTGGATGCCTGGCTGCCGCGCCGCTCCGCCGCCACGCTGCGGCAATTGGCGCGGGATACGGACCGGGTGCTCTCCGCCTGGCTGCGCGGGCAGCTCATCTGCTGCGCGCTGCTGGCGGTCTATTACGCGGCGGCGCTCTCGGCGGTGGGGCTGGAGCTGGGGCTGACGGTAGGGCTGATGGCGGGGATCCTCTCCTTCATCCCCTATGTCGGCTCGCTGACCGGCATGATCACGGCGCTGGCCCTGGCGCTTGCGCAGTTCGGCACCTGGAACGGGGTGCTGACCGTGCTCGGCGTCTTCCTGCTGGGGCAGACTGTGGAGGGCTACATCATCTATCCCCGGCTGCTCGGCGACAGGGTGGAGCTGCATGCGGTCTGGGTGATCTTCGCGCTCTTTGCCGGCGGCGTCGCCTTCGGCTTCCTCGGCGTGCTGCTGGCGGTGCCGATGGCCGCCGCGATCGGCGTCGTCGCCCGCTACTGGCTGCGGCGCTATCTGGAGAGCCCACTCTATCTCGACCCGCCGCGCACCGGGACATGAGCGCCATCCACTATCCGGCGCGCCAATTGCCGTTGCCGCTGCCCTTTGCCGCCTCGCACGACCCGGCCGACCTGCTGGAGGACGAGTCGAACCGGGCCGCCCTGGCCTGGCTGCGGCGCCCGGAGGACTGGCCGGGCGGCCGCCTTGCGCTCTTCGGCCCGGCGGCCACCGGCAAGACCCATATGCTGCGCGGCCTGGCCGCCGAGCGTGGCTGGCCGGTGCTGGACGGCCCCATGCTGCGCGGCCTGCCGGATGTCCCGCCCGGTCCCGGCTTGGCGGTGGACGATGCCGATTGCGCGGCGGAGGAACGGGCGCTACTGCACCTGCTGAACCTCTGCGCCGAGCGCCGCCAGCCGGTGCTGCTGGCCGGGCGGGAGGCGCCGGCGCGCTGGCCGGTGGCGCTGCCGGATCTGCGCAGCCGCCTGCGCGCCATGACCGCGGTGGCGGTGCAACCGCCGAGCGAGGCGCTGCTGGCCGCGCTGCTGCAGAAGCATTTCACCGACCGCCAGCTTCGCGTCGATCCCGGCCTGCAGGCCTGGCTGCTGCCGCGCCTGCCGCGGGAGGCGGCGGCGGTGGCCGAGGCCGCCGCCCGGCTGGACCGCGCCGCGCTCGCCACCGGCGGCCGCCTGACCCGCGCCCTGGCCCGCGCCGCGCTGGAGGGGATGCCCGGCTTCGCCGGCACCGCCGAGGAGGATCCGCCGGCGGAAGCCGAGAACGGATCTATCGCAACCCCTCGGCTGTTGTAGGCTTCGGTCATGTCAGTCGCCGAAACCCTGCCGACCGTCGAGGCGCCGCACCCCCCCATCGCGCCGGATGCGCCGGAGCGGTTCATCAACCGGGAACTCTCCTGGCTCGACTTCAACACCCGCGTGCTGGAGGAGGCGGCGAACCCGAAGCACCCGCTGCTGGAACGGCTGCGCTTCGTCGCCATCTCCGCCTCCAATCTGGATGAGTTCTATTCGGTGCGCGTCGCCGGCCTGGTCGGGCAGGAGCGCGCCGGCATCACCACCCTCTCCCCCGATGGCCGCAGTCCGGCGCAGCAATTGGCCGATGTGCAGGAACGCGCCCACGTTCTGATCGAGGAGCAGCAGCGACGCTGGCGGGAGCTGCTCGGCCTGCTGCGGGAGGCCGGCCTCGCGGTCTGCAGGACGGAGGAATTGTCCGGGGCGGACCTCGAATGGCTGCAGGCCCTCTTCATGGAGCGGGTCTTCCCGGTGCTGACACCGCTGGCGGTGGATCCGGCGCATCCCTTCCCCTTCATCGCCAATCTCTCGCTCTGCATGGTGCTGAAGCTGGTGCGGGAGGAGGATGGCGGCACCATGAAGGCGCTGCTGCCGCTGCCCCCGCAGGTGGACCGCTTCATCCGGCTGCCGGCCTTGGAGGGCGATCGCACCATCCGCTTCGTGCTGCTGGAGGACCTGATCTCCCTCTGCCTCGGCCGCCTCTTCCCCGGCTTCATCCCGGTGGAGCGCGGGCTGTTCCGCCTGATCCGCGACACCGACGTGGAATTCGAGGAGGAGGCCGAGGACCTGGTGCGATCCTATGAGACGGCGCTGAAGCGCCGCCGCCGGGGACGCGCCATCCATCTCTCCGTCACCGCCTCCACGCCCGCCGACCTCGTCGGTTTCGTGGCCGAGGAACTTGGCGCCGGTCCCGGCGGTGTCTTCCTGGTGGACGGGCTGCTCGGCCTTGCGGATCTGAAGCAGCTCATCGTGGACGACCGGCCGGACCTGCTCTTCACGCCCTACACGCCGCGCTTCCCGGAGCGCATCCTGGACTATGGTGGCGATTGCTTCGCGGCGATCCGCGCCAAGGACATCGTGGTGCATCACCCCTACGAGTCCTTCGACGTGGTGGTGCAGTTCCTCCGCCAGGCGGCGCGTGACCCGAATGTGGTGGCGATCAAGCAGACGCTCTACCGCACCAGCCGCGAGAGCCCGATCGCCCGCGCCCTGATCGAGGCCGCGGATGCGGGCAAGAGTGTCACCGCCATGGTCGAAGATCGGAAGAGCACACGTCTGAACTCCA
>CALGVL010000036.1 GCA_937930165.1 uncultured Acetobacteraceae bacterium | reverse complement strand
TTTTTCAAGCAGAAGACGGCATACGAGATTGGTCAGTGACTGGAGTTCAGACGTGTGCTCTTCCGATCTGGCCTGGCGCTGGTGGCCTGGAAGATCCCGCGCGTTCCGCCCGGCGATCCGGGACCGCCGGACAAGCTGGGCCTGACGCTGATCGGGCTGGCCCTGGCCTGCCTGATGTTCGGGCTGGAAACCGTGGGGCGCGGCGTGCTGCCGCCGGGCATGCCGGAAGGCGTGCTGCTGATCGGCCTGCTGGTGGGCTGGGTGGCGGTGCGGCATTGCCGGCAGGTGTCGCGCCCGGCGCTGGATTTCTCCCTGCTGCGCATCCCGACCTTCAATCAGGCGACGGTCACCGGCAGCCTGTTCCGCATCGGCGCCGGGGCGACGCCCTTCCTGGTGCCGATGCTGCTCCAGGTCGGCTTCGGCAAGAGCGCCTCCCAGGCCGGGCTCGTCTCCTTCGCCACGGCGCTGGGCGCGCTGCTGATGAAGCCGCTGGCGCGGCCGATACTGCGCCGCTTCGGCTTCCGCACCACACTGATCATCGCAGGGCTGCTGGCCGCCGCCGGCATTGCCATCTGCGCCGTCTTCACCCTGGCCTGGCCCCTATCCGTCATCTTCCTGCTTCTGGCCCTGGGCGGGCTGTTCCGCAGCCTGCAATTCACCGCCCTGAACACCCTGGCCTTCGCCGACCTGCCGGCGCAGCGGCTCTCCGCCGCCACCAGCTTCTTCGGCACGGCGCAGCAATTGGCGCCGGCGCTCGGCGTGGTGCTGGCGACCACAACGCTGGAGGTGAGCAAGTCCCTCGGCGGCCGTGACCTGGCGACGGTGCATGACTTCGCCATGGCCTTCATCGTGGCGGCCTGCGTGGTCGCGGCATCCGCTCCTTTCTTCGCGCGGCTTGCCCCGGATGCGGGGGAGGCGGTGAGCGGCCATGGCGCCGGACGCCCCTCGCGCTGACCGTCCGTTGTATTCGTGCCTCGCGCTGCGGGGCGGCATGGGGGCGGTCCTTGCCCTGATCCTGGCGGCTTGCGCACCCGCATGGTCCGAGGCCGGCTGCACGCTTCCAGGCGACCGGCCCATGCTGCTCGCAACGCTGTTCCTCGGCACTGCGGTACCAGGACGGGAGGCGGTCTCGGCGCGGGAGTGGGAGGATTTCGCCGAAACGGTCGTCACCCCGCGCTTTCCGGAGGGTTTCACCGTGCTGGACGGCCAGGGTCAGTGGCGCAATCCGCAGACCAGGCAGATCCAGCGGGAGAGGACGAAGATTCTGGTCATCGGCGCCGCCGACACCCCCGCCACGCGGCAACGCCTGGAGGAGGTGTCAGCCGAGTGGCGCGGCCGGTTCGGCCAGCATTCTGTCGGGCGCGTCACCCGGGCTGTCTGTGCCAGCTTCTGAGGCGACGCCGGCCTGTCGTCTCAGTCCACGATGAACAGCCTGGCCCCGGTCCGGGTGGAGGAGCGGTGCGGCGCATCGCCGAAATCGGAGACCTGGTAGCTCATGCCCGGCTTCAGGGTGAAGCGGCGGCCATCCTTCAGCTCGGTTTCCAGCTCGCCTTCCAGCACATAGAGGATATGGCCGCGGTCACACCAATGATCGGCCAGGTAGCCCGGCGAATACTCCACCTGGCGGATGCGGATGTCGCCGATCTCCAGGGTGCGCCAGATGGCATGGCCGGTCTCGCCGGGGTGCCGCGTTTCCGGCACTTGCGACCAGTCGGTGACAGTGAAGGGATGGGTCGGGATCTTCATTGCCGTCTCACTCCGCCGGCGCCGCCGCCACCGGGGCCTGCCGGCGCTTACTGGTGAAGCGCCGCGCCAGGGAATCGAAGCCCAGATACAGCACCGGCGTTACGAAGAGCGTCAGCACCTGGGAGACGGCGAGGCCGCCCACCACGGCGAGGCCCAGCGGCTGGCGCAGCTCGGCCGCCGCGCCCCAGCCGGCGGCGATCGGCACCGCGCCGGCGCCGGCGGCCAGCGTCGTCATCAGGATCGGCCGGAAGCGCACCAGGCAGGCGGTGCGGACGGCGGTGAAGGCCGGCTCGCCAGAGCGCTGCCGCTGCAGCGCCACGTCCACGATCATGATGGCGTTCTTCTTCACCAGCCCGATCAGCAACAGAACGCCGATCACCGCGATGACCGAGAGATCCAGGCCGAAGGCCCAGAGGGTGAGGAATGCGCCCAGCGCCGCCGCCGGCAGGCCGGAGAGGATGGTCAGCGGGTGGATCAGGCTTTCATAGAGCACGCCCAGGACCACATACATGATGAGCACCGCCGCCAGCACCAGCAGCCCCTGGCCGGCCAGCGCCTGCTGGAAGACCTGGGCAGCGCCGCTGAAGCCGGTGACGATGGTGGGCGGCAGGCCCATCTCCCGCTCGACCTGCCGGATGGCGTTCACCGCATCGCCCAGCGCCACGCCGGGCGGGGTGTTGAAGCCGATCACCACTGCCGGCAACTGCCCCTGATGGCTGACATTCAGCGGACCGGAGCGCCGCTCGATGGTCGCCACGGCCGAGAGCGGCACCAGCTTGCCGCTGACCGAACGGAGATAGAGCTTGGCGAGGCCGCTCTCATCCCGCTGGTCCTCCGGCAGCGCCTCCAGGATGACCGGATAGGCATTGGCCTGGCCGTAGATGGTGGAGATCTGGCGCGCCCCGAAGGCCGAGAACAGCGCCTGCCGCACCTGATCCACCGTGACGCCGAGCATCGCGGCGCGGTCGCGGTCCACATTCACCTGCACCACCGGCGCATCGAGCTGCAGGTCGGTGTTCACGTCCTGCAATTGCGGCAGTTTCGCCAGCCGTTCCTCCAGCCGCGGCGCCCATTCGTACAACTCCTCCAGCCGCAACCCCTGCAGGGTGTAGAGATACTGGGTGCGGGTCTGCCGGGCGCCGAAATTGATGTTCTGGATCGGCTGGATGAAGACGCGCAGGCCGGGGAACTGGCCCGCGATCTGCCGGAGCTCCTGGACCACCTGCTCCATCGGCGGCCGCTCGCTGCGCGGCTTCAGGTCAATGAACATGCGACCCTGGTTGATGGAGACGCTGCCCCCCACCGTGCCCAGGTTGGACACCACATTGGCCACATAGGGTGACTGGCGGAAGGTGTCTGAGAGCCGGTTCTGCACATCCGCCATGGCGGCCATGGAGGCGCCGCGCGGCCCCTCGGTATTCACCACCAGCAGGCCGGTATCCTCCACCGGGAAGAAGCCCTTGGGGATGGTCACCGCCATCCAGGCCGCGGCGGCGCAGGAGGCGAGGAAGGCCATCCAGACCAGGCTGCGGAAGCGCAGCGCCCAGTCCAGCAGCCATGCATAGGCGCGCTCGATGGCCTGGAAGCCCCGCTCCAGCACCCGCTCCAGCAGGGAGGGGTGGGCATGGGCCTTCAGCCGGCTGGTCATCAGCGGCGTCAGGGTCAGGGAGACGATGCAGGAGGCGACGACCGAGAGCGAGACGGTGGCGGCGAAGGCATTGAACCCCCGCCCCACCACGCCGCCCATCAGCAGGATCGGCAGGAAGACGGCGATCAGCGACAGGGTGATCGACATGATGG